>JAFGIC010000302.1 GCA_016929815.1 Deltaproteobacteria bacterium | reverse complement strand
AGGGCGCTATTTCAGTCTTTTTAAATTTTCCATGCAACCATTCAAGCGGAGTCAGGATTTTCTCACGGAATGCGTTAAGGCTTAACTGCATATCTGTCCCATAAAGGAACAGGTTAAGCTTATCCAATTCGCTGTTTTCCGGCCAGAGGAAACTGCAACCCAATGCCTTGATAAACTCTTCATTGCCTATATTGCCTTTGAGCAGAACCTTGACCGTTGCGTTGAATTTCATCGGGCCGGAGGGAAGGTAGATTTCCCCCTGCAGTCCGGTATTCACAGAAACGTCCCCGGGAAGGGATGAATATATCCGAAAACCTGATGATGAAATATCGTCGATTGTCCCTTGGAATTTTTTGCCGTCAGGAAACTGAACCGTCGCCGGTAAAGGAATTTTAAACCTGTAATCCGAGCGCTTGAATCTTGAATATACCCTGATAAACAATACTATGCTTATTGCGAGCAAGGCGTTTACTGAGGACCATATTATATTTGCAATCAGTCCGTTTGCCGGCAGATGATGAGTCTGGTAATAAAGTATGACGCCGATGGGAATGGCAAGTGTGTTACCGAACATAATAAGAATCTGTGGCGCTATGAAGGATCTGACACCGGTTTTGGCTGTCCTCACCTTGGGAGTGACTGCAAATTTGATATGACGTTTGAAAAATCCCAGGGTGGACCAAGCCATTGCAGCGAAACGCGCCATATTGTATTGTTCAATTATTATAGAACGCCCATAACCGCGGTTTACCTCTTCAAATATCCAGAAGGTCAAGAAAAAGTATGGTATAAAGTGTTTTAAAAACTCAGGTCCGAATGTGATAATCGGCATGATGCCTGTTGTCAGCACAATAGCCGGAATAATATAAAAAAGTCCCTTTTGCCAGCCGTCGAAATAGGTGACAGTAGACGCAAAGTAATTGATCCTCTGGGCCATCGTTAACCCACGGCAGAAAAAGACCCCCTCTTTTCGCCAGACCTGCATTGCCCCGTATCCCCAGCGTATCCTCTGCTTAAGAAAAGGAATAACGCCTGACGGCGCAAGGCCATAAGCTAGAGACTCAGCATGATATACCGACGAAAATCCTTTTTTATGAAGTCTTACTGATGTATGAAGATCTTCCGTAACTGTGCCGGTAGCAAAACCTCCTATAGCATCAAGCGCGCGTCGGCGAATTATAGCGCAGCTCCCACAGAAAAATGCCGAGTTCCAAAAATCTTTTCCACGCTGAATAACCCTGAAAAAAACTGTCTGCTCATGCCAGGCAGGAGCCTTGTCTTCTTTTTTGAAGTGCTGGAAAGAATCAAGATTATAAAAATCCTGCGGTGTCTGTACAAAGGCAACGGAAGGATCTTGAAAATACCCCAGGGTTCTTTTTAAAAAATTCTTTTTCGGGGCGTGATCGGAATCGAAGATGGCGATGAACTCACCGCTACTATGAAGAAGGGCATTATTCAGATTGCCCGCCTTGGCATCACGGTTGTCATCCCTGCTCAGATATCTGCAGCCCAGCTCCCTGGCAAGTTCCTCCATCTCAGGCCTCTTTCCGTCATCAAGCAGCCATGTCTGATGTGGATACTCAATATTCCTGGCGGTTAACAGGGTTTTCCTTAACAGGGCAACCGGTTCATTATAGGTAACAACAAAAATATCAACCGATAAACCGTTTTCCGGTTCAGGAGGTTCCCTAATCGTAAGCCGCCATACCATGAAGATATGCATCAGTGTAGTGAAAAAACCATAAAGTTCCGCTGCGTATAAAAGCAGGGAAAATATCAGTGCCTCTTTGTTGAAGGTTCCCAGACGCCATGTAAGATACCAGAGGGAAACAAATATAAATATTACCACCAGGCACTGACGTGCCGGCTGCATTTTTTCAAATGAGACGCTAGGGTTCATTTTGTTTGCCTTTTTGAAGGTAAAAAGGTCAGCAGGTTGCTGATTTGAATTTATAATCAATTTATTAAACATTTATAATATCAGATAAATGCTGATCTTCAACTTTTATTATAGATTTTATTTAAACATGCCGGTTTTAAAAATAATGAATATATTATCCTTGCTCTAAGGGCATATTTTAATGGTCCTTGAATAAATTGCATCGCAAAGGCATGTCAACATAATGTGAGAAATAATATGCCTATTTTTGATAATCGTCCTATTTAAACAATAACTTTAATTAGTTTAACAACTTCCCTCTTTAACTGAATTTTCTTCCGCTTAAGAGATAATCGAACCAACTTATTTCACTTGAAGTCGCTTTTTGATCTTCTTTACTTTCGTCATATACTTTGATATTCAAATTTTGCAGATTGCTCGTTGTTTGTTGATCAGGGATATTTTATTAAGGACAGCAATACAGCACTCCTTTTGAACAACAGACGGCTAACAACCCGCGACAGACACATTTATTAATATCAAGGAAAATTTTAGACATGAAGATATACCCCAAACCCCTGGAAGACCTTATTGCCCAGCTCTCCAAGCTGCCGGGAATAGGGCAGAAATCAGCCTCCCGTGTGGCCCTTTATATACTTAGGAGCAGGAAGGAACTGGCGGAGGGGCTTGCCGCAAGCCTTTTGGAGGTCAAGGACAAGATAAGATTCTGCCCCGTTTGTTTTAACTTTACGGACAGCGAACCCTGCGCCATATGCTCCGACAGCAACAGGGCGAACGGGGTCCTGTGTGTGGTGGAAGGCCCAGGCGACCAGATGGCTATTGAGGAAACAGGCGTATTTAACGGCAGATATCATGTGCTGCACGGAGTTTTGTCTCCCCTGGACGGCGTAGGGCCCGAGGATCTCAAGATAGGCGAATTAATGGCCAGGCTTGAAAGAGAGGACATAAGGGAGGTGATCCTTGCCACAAACCCAACGGCCCAGGGAGAGGCAACCGCCCATTTTCTGGCGGGACTGCTTGTTGATAAAGGCGTAAAGGTCACGAGGATCGCCATGGGCGTTCCCATGGGAGGAGACCTCAAGTATATGGATTCCATGACCCTGAAGCATTCCTTTAAGAGCAGGGTAGAGGTCGAGAAATGATTTCGCCCGCCGCAATAATGGAGCTGAAGCAGATTGTAGGCCCGGAGCATCTCAAGACACCCTATGATGACCTGTCCGCATACGCCACCGACGGCACTAAGCTTAAATACCCGCCGGATGCAGTGGCTTTACCCGGGACCGGCGAAGAGATATCACTGATTATGCTCCTTGCCAACAGGGAGCGCTTTCCTGTCATACCAAGGGGTGGCGGGAGCGGCATGACAGGGGGGGCGCTGGCCGTGCAGGGAGGCCTTGTCCTGTCCCTTGAACGTTTTAACCGGATACTCATGATAGACCGAGAGAACCTTATTGCCAAGGTGGAGCCGGGCGTAATCACCGAACACCTTCAGCAGGAGGTGGAAAAACTGGACCTCTTTTATCCCCCTGACCCTGCCAGCGCCGATGTCTCAAGCCTCGGGGGCAATGTGGCCGAGTGCGCCGGAGGTCTCAGGGGACTGAAATACGGGGTTACCAGAGACTATATCCTGGGCCTGACAGTGGTTCTCCCGACGGGCGAGATCATAAAGACAGGCGTGGATACCATGAAGGGCGTTGCAGGCTATGACCTTACAAGGCTTATAGTCGGCTCTGAGGGGACCCTTGCCGTGATAACCTCCATAACCCTGCGCCTTGTCCCCAAACCGCCTGCCAAGAGGGCGATGACCGCCTTTTTCAGGGATGTAAGGGCCGCGGCTAAGACAGTGTCAAATATTATCAGGGAAAAGATAACGCCTGCTACCCTGGAATTTATGGACAGGCAGTGCATCGACTGCGTGCGCGATGAGATGGACATTGACATACCCGTGGATGCGGGCGCTATGCTGCTTATTGAAACCGACGGCGACCATGACGTTGTGGAAAAGGAGGCGCAAAAGCTCAAGGATATATGCCTCAGATCCGGCGCCATGCGTCTCAATATAGCAACTAATAAGGAAGAATTCGACAGGGTATGGGAGGCCAGAAGGGGCGTTTCTCCTTCTCTGAAAAACCTTCGCCCCGGAAAGGTGAGCGAGGACGTGGTGGTGCCCCGCAGCCGCCTGGTTAATCTCGTCTCCTCCTTAAATGATATGGCCGATAAATATGCCCTTCCGATAGCCTCCTTCGGGCATGCGGGAGACGGCAATATCCATGTGAACATTTTGATTGATCCCGACAACCGGGAGGAGGTTGGAAAGGCGGGTCTTGCGGTAAAAGAACTGTTTGAAATTGTTGTCGCATTGGGCGGAACCATCACAGGAGAGCACGGCATAGGAATAACAAAGGCCCCTTATATGGAGCTGGAATTCCCGAAGCCTGCCCTGGACCTTATGGCCAGGTTAAAGGCGGCCTTTGATCCTAACGGGATTCTGAATCCGGGAAAGATTTTTCTTGAAAAAAAAGCTGTACTTTAATCAGGGCGCTATGATATATAGTCCGCCGATTCTGAATACAGTTTATTTGAAATCTAAAGAATCTTTAATAATATCAGTCCTATTAGCCATGTTTTTTCTTGTGGACTGAGATTAATAACAAGTGTCCCGTAGGCAACAATGTCCGGCAGGGGCTATTTTATTACTGAGCAAGTGAAAGGAATTATATTTATATGAAAAACACCACTGATGAAAAAAAACCATGGGGCCATCATACATGCATTGACCTCTATGACTGCAAACCTGAGACCATCAGGGATGCCGCAAAAATCAAACAGTTTGTGGCGGAGATGTGCGTCCTTATCGACATGAAGCCTTTCGGCGAGACCCAGGTGGTCCACTTCGGGGCAGAGGAAAGGGTGGAGGGCTTCTCCATGACCCAGCTTATCGAGACGTCCCTAATATCTGCGCATTTCGCAAACCAGACAAACGCGACTTATCTTGATGTCTTCAGCTGCAAATATTACGATTCACAGAAGGCCGCGGATTTTGCAAAGAAGTTCTTCGGCGCAAGGGAGGCAAGGGTCCAGATTGTAAGCCGGATATAGCATAGCCGGCGTCCGTCCATGGTTACATGAATCCACTTCGCTGT
>JAFGIC010000301.1 GCA_016929815.1 Deltaproteobacteria bacterium | reverse complement strand
GGGTGGGATTCGAACCCACGTGCCCCGCTATTAACGGGACAAATCGATTTCGAGTCGATCCCGTTACGACCACTTCGGTACCTCTCCGTTTAATGCACGCCGTCAAAACCTATCTCACCGCAGAGACTCAGAGAAAACAAATTTATCAGAATTCCTGAGAAGGGAATTCTGATAAGGTTATCTGAAGCAAGAAGGCGACTTCTTTTATTTATAGCCTAAAATTAATACAAACAGGGTCAATTAATACAGAGATATTTCAAAACCTTTTTGATCTAAAAAATGCCTGAAGCAGTTCCCTGCATTCATTCTCCCTTATGCCGGATATCACCTCTATCCTGTGATTCAGCCTTGAATCCTCATTAAGTTTATAGAGTGAACCGGCTGCGCCTGCCTTTGGGTCGAATGCCCCGAACACCAGCCTTGAGACCCTGGCATTGATTGCTGCGCCCATGCACATGATGCACGGCTCAATGGTAACAACCAGGATTGTGCCCGGAAGACGATAATTGCCGCAGGATTTTCCAGCCTCCCTGATGGCGATTATCTCCGCGTGTGCAGTCGCATCATTGAGAGATATCGGCTGGTTGTGCCCCCTTGCCAGTATCTCCCCTTCAGGGCCTGCAAGGACTGCCCCAACGGGGACCTCCCCTTTTTCAAGGGCCTTTTTTGCCTCAAAAAGGGCCTCTCCCATCAATTGATCATAATCCACAGCCATACGCAGGATGGTTTTTATCATCTCCGTTTATTTCAGTCAACCCATATGATCCATGGAAAAATAATTCTTAAGCTTGAATTTCCAACTTCCACAGCAGATATCTTTAGCTTATCGCTAACCTGGATAAATAACGCTTAAAAATTATTTCACCACAGAGACACAGAGGACACAGAGAGGGTAGTAATTTTTCCTCTATCGGGAGATGTCGATAGAGGAAAATAACCTCTGTTTTTAATAAATATGATCATTCCCAAGTATGCGATCTATTCATTTGCAGGGATCCCCTGTAAATAAAAAACTGAACTCTGTGTCTCTGTTGTGAGTAAAATTTTCGTGCTTTCTAATTTTCGTGCTTTCGTGATAAGATCCTTCGAATTAATTCACGGTGTCATAAATAATGCGGCATCCGGTTTGAACGTCAGGACTATTTAAGTTATCATCAGATATATTTTCGATTGTCGCGAGACATCAAGAAAAATAATAAAAGACTATTAGACAGGATCAACATGATTAAGACGATGTTTTATTATAAAATAGATCATGAAAATCCCTGGCCTAGACCTGGTACTGATAGTAAGGTTCTCATTATTATGCTTACTTGTGAAATAATCAAGGAGTCATAACAGATTGAGTCACGCCAGGGCAGGCCTGTTAATCCTGTCAAATTATAAAACCAGAGGAATATTTTGGAATTACTCGCGCCTGCGGGCACACTTGAAAAGCTTAAATGGGCTGTTATTTACGGTGCTGATGCAGTCTATTTCGGCATGGAATTCGGCTCTCTCAGGAACTTTGCCGGGAACTTCACCTTTGACGACGCGGCAAAGGGCCTTGAATTCCTGCATGACAGGGGGAAAAAGGGTTACGTTACCCTCAATATCTATCCCTTCTCCGATGAATATGACCTGATCATTGATACGGCAAAGACCATGGATGATATGGGCGCGGACGCCTTTATTGTCTCGGACCTCGGCGTCTTCAGGGAGCTGAAAAGGCTCGATCTTCACGCGCCGGTACATATCAGCACACAGGCCAACACCACCAGTTATCAGGCGGTGCTCGCCTATCTGGAACTAGGCGCAAAGAGGGTCAACCTGGCAAGGGAGCTTTCCCTTGAGCGCATAAAGGAAATCCTGGCAAAAACGAGGGGACTTGTTGAGACGGAGGTCTTCATACACGGGGCCGTGTGTTTCTCCTATTCGGGCCGCTGCGCCATCAGCGACTACCTGACAGGCCACGGCGCGAACCGCGGCGAGTGCAAGCATCCATGCAGGTGGAGATACTTCCTGATGGAAGAGACAAGGCCGGGAAGATACATGCCCGTGTTTGAGGATGAAAGGGGCCTGTACTTATTTAATTCCAAGGACCTTGCCCTGTTTGAATTCATACCCGCGCTTAAAGAGGCGGGTGTGGCCTCCATCAAGATAGAAGGCAGGATGAAGACCATCCACTACATTGCCACGGTTGTCTCCTTTTACAGGCAGGTCCTGGACGGGAAGATGTTCTCTCCTGAAGAGGCCCTCAAACTCTTGAACAGGATTCCCAACAGGGGATTCTCCACAGGATTCATGAAGGGCGCCATCCTTCCTGACGACTATGACTTTAACATAGCCGACTCCACCTCGGACACAATACTTGTGGGCAACATTACAGAAGAAAGGATAAACAGCAAATGTGTTATTCGGATAAGAAACAACATATCTGCAGGAGAAACCCTGGAAACCCTCAGTCCGGATGGGGGCATATCATCCGTCACCATGCCGCAAATCCTTGTTACAACCGACGGAAACCAGGTAAAATGCGCCAATAATTCCCAATATCTTTTGTTTGATCAGGAATTAAAGCCCTACACCATCCTCCGCAGGGTTGCCGGCAAAGGCCTTGCATGAATGCTTATTATCCCGCAGGCAAATTCCTTCCAATAACAAGACAAAACTTGCTTGACTTTTATGTGCCGGGAATCTAAGAAACATGGACATGAAAAACAGAATAAATCTTTTATTTGAAGTGGGCATGCTCAAGAAGACGCCCAGGACAGGTTATCAGTTTCTGGGAACAGGGCAGGAATCCGTTGCCGAACACTCCTTCCGCACGGCAATAATCGGGTACATCCTTTCAAAGGACGCACCTGGGGCGGATACGGGAAAGATCACCCTCATGTGCCTGTTCCATGACTTTCACGAGGCCAGGACAGGGGACCACAACTATGTCAACAAGCAGTATGTCACTGTTGATGAGGACAGGGCCGTAAGGGACCTGGCCAGGGGCCTACCCTTCGGCGACGAGATCATCGCCCTTACCGATGAATTCAACAGGGCCGAGACCCTTGAGGCCCGCCTGGCAAGGGACGCGGACCAGCTTGACCTTATAATGGAACTCAAGGAAAAGAAGGACCTTGGGAACAAATACGCCACAGACTGGATCTTTTATGCTGAGAAAAGGCTCCTTACCGAATATGGCAAAAGGATGGCCGATGAGATATTAAAGACCGACAGCACCGACTGGTGGTTTGAAAAAAAGACGGACCTCTGGGTAAATGGACCTGGGAATAATCACAAGATTTCTGAGTAATCCTTCACTGAGAAGCCCTGCAGGCATTATGAAGGCCTGCCTGGCTATATCACTCCTCTTTCATTTTTTTCTACTGATGGGTTTTCAAAAGGCATTTCCTTCCTTCTGGGACACCAGGGAACTTAAGACCTATAATGTGGAGATCATAAGACCGCCTACGGAAGATCTTGACAGCGAAGACCTTCAGGGCCCGGGCGGAGACAGCCTTAACCGCGAAAAGGATGACCCGGCGGAGGCCTCCGAGGATACTATCTCCCTGGACACAAAGGATGAGAGGTACGTCCAATATACGGAGGCGATCAAGATGAAGATTGCAGGCCACTGGGATTACCCTGCTGAGGCGCGATTAAACCTTCTTGAAGGCGAGGTCATGGCGCTTTTCAGCATTATCAGGGACGGCAGTGTTGTACGTATAGATATCGAGAAGGGTTCAGGGTATGATATCCTGGACAGGGAGGTTCTCCGGGCCATCAGGGCGTCTGTCCCTTTCCCCTCCTTCCCAGGGACAATCAAGGTAAACCGCTTGAATATTAAGGCCAGATTCGATTACCGCCTTTCTACAGGGGATAAGAGCCGATAAAATAATGTTAAATTTGATTTTCACGGGACGGCCTTAAAACATCTTATGTCTCGTTGACTCATTGGGTTTAATGATTAGGTTACACTGTTAGTATTGTAGATATCACCGTTTTTTGAGGAAAATATGTCTGCCAAAGATTATTACACAATTCTCGGCGTTTCAAAGACAGCATCAGCCGATGAGATAAAAAAGTCTTATCGAAAATTGGCCATGAAATACCATCCTGACCGCAACAAGGACAACAAGGACGCTGAGGCCAGGTTCAAGGATGTCAGTGAGGCCTATGCCGTATTGAGCGACAAGGAAAAAAGGAAACAGTATGACACCTTCGGCTCAGAGGGTTTCCAGAACAAGTTCAGCCAGGATGACATCTTCCGTAACTTCGATTTCAGCGACATCTTCAGGGAATTCGGATTCAAAGGCAGGAGTTCAGGGGGCGGCGGCCCGGACCTCTTCAGCCAGATATTCGGCAACATGGGCCGCGGTGGTTTTAAGGGCCAGGGCGCTTCCTTCAACAACGCCTACGGGCATCACAACAGGCCCCAGCCTGTAAAGGGCAGGGACATGGCCTATGAGCTTTCACTTTCACTGGAAGACACCTTTGAAACATCCGAAAAACTGATATCCTATAATGTCGGGAATCCCGGTCAGGAGAGCATTTCCGTCAAGGTCCCGGCCGGAATCCGCACAGGCAAGAAACTGAGACTTCAGGGAAAGGGCCATCAAGGTTTAAACGGGGGGCCTAACGGCGATCTTTATATAGAGATCAGGATCATTGACCACCATCTATTTAAAAGGGATGGGGACGACCTGTTTATTTCAAGGGATATAAGGTTCACGGAGGCCGCCCTGGGAACTGTGATTGAAGTGCCCACAATAGATAAAAAGACCTTAAAGCTGAAGATCCCGCCCGGCACACAGGGCAGCGCCAAATTCCGGCTGAAGGGTTATGGAATGCCGCACATGGGCGAAAGAGGCCGGGGCGACGCCTATGTCATTATCAACATCCTGGTCCCTAGGGAGCTTGACAAGAAGCAGAAGGACATATTGAAAAAGGCATCAGAGTCAGGTTTATAACATGAGGGCGCTTTCCGTCTTTTCAGGGGGTCTGGACAGCATCCTGGCCGCAGAGATAATCAGGCGGATGGGGATTGATGTCCAGGCCATTTTTTTTGAGACGCCCTTCTTCACCTCCGCAAGGGCTAGGGATGCCGCATACGCCATCAACCTTCCTATCAAAATAATAGATATCACAGACAGACACCTCGATATAATAAAAAATCCTGTCCACGGCTACGGCAACAACATGAACCCCTGCATAGACTGCCACTCCCTGATGTCCCGCATCGCCGGAGAGATGATGGAAAAGGAGGGAGCGGGCTTTATAATCACAGGAGAGGTCCTGGGCCAGAGGCCCATGTCGCAGAACAGGGCATCCCTCTCCATTATAGACAAACTAAGCGGTGTACAAGGTCTTATATTAAGGCCTCTTTCCGCAAAACATCTGGCCGTGACCGTACCCGAAGAAAAGGGTTGGGTTAAAAGAGAAGACCTCATGGACATTTCAGGCAGATCCCGGAAACCCCAGATAGAACTTGCCAAAAGGTTTAACATCACGAAATATCCCTCCCCGGGCGGCGGCTGCCTGTTGACGGAACATGTCTTCTCCAGACGGCTAAGGGATCTTATGTCTTTCAGCCCGGTTTTGGAAAAAAGAGATATAGAACTGTTGAAGACCGGCAGGCATTTTCGCATAAATCACGGGGCCAAGGCAGTAATAGGACGCAACGAGGAGGAAAATGAG
>JAFGIC010000300.1 GCA_016929815.1 Deltaproteobacteria bacterium | reverse complement strand
CTACAATGTGTTCTGACAGGGCTCTAATGCGTTATGGATTTATGAGATCGATAGATAAATACATAGCTCAATATCAATATGATCCCCGGATACTCGAACTCCTTAAAAAAAAGAAGACGGAGGTTGAAAGATGTTACAGGGATGTTTCTGTGGCTGATATATGTTCGGTTGAACAGAAAATGAATTCTGGAAAAACCTCACCGCAGAAAGCAATGAATGATTGCACTATTACGTCGCCTTTCCTTATTGCCTTCTATCTCCCGCAGTTCCACCCGATCCCTGAGAATGATCAATGGTGGGGAAAAGGTTTCACCGAGTGGACAAATGTCGTTAAGGCCAAGCCTCTTTTTCCAGGGCACTATCAGCCTCACCTTCCGGCTGACCTTGGGTTCTACGACCTGAGGCTGCCGGAAATCCGAAAGGCGCAGGCCGATCTTGCACGAAAATACGGCATCTATGGATTCTGCTACTACCATTACTGGTTTAACGGCAAAATGCTCTTAGACTATCCACTGCAGGAGGTTTTAAAATCCGGCGAGCCGGACTTCCCCTTCTGTCTTTGCTGGGCCAATGAAAATTGGACAAGAGCCTGGGACGGCCGCCATGGCGAAATCCTGATCCAACAAAACTATTCCGAAGAAGACGATAGAAACCACATTCGCTGGCTCTTGAATATCTTCAAGGATACCCGCTACATTCGAATAAACAACAAACCTCTCATGCTGATCTATCTCGCTAAGAACATCCCTGATGCGGCCCGGACTGTAAATATCTGGAGGGAAGAGGCGAAAAAGGTTGGCGAGAATCTTTATTTATGCAAAGTGGAAAGCGCTCCCTGGGAATATGGCGACCCCCGGTCTCAGGGATTCGACGCCTGTGTCGAATTTCAACCTGACTGGGGCAAACTGGGAGATCCGAACAGGCGATTAGATAACGGGCATTTGGTGTTTGATTATGAAGATGTGGTAGAAAAGATGATCAGCAAACCGATCCCGCCGTATAAGCGTTTCCCCTGCGTGACCCCCATGTGGGACAACTCGCCCCGTAGAAGGCAATCTGCTGTGATTTTTGACAAATCCACTCCAGATCTATATCAAAAGTGGCTTAGCACCATTATCGGAACAATCGATGACTACAACCTGGATGAAAATATTATTTTTATCAACGCCTGGAATGAATGGGCTGAGGGCAACCACCTTGAGCCGGACAAAAAGAATGAAAGGGCATATCTTAATGCGACAAAAAACGCATTATCAATGAGATCCGGCACTTTGATAAAGACGTTTAAAAAACTTGTATCCATTGTGATTCTTACCTTCAACCAGCTTGAATATTCAAAAATGTGTGTGAAAAGTATACTGGAGCATACTCCGGAACCTTATGAGATTATCTTTGTTGACAACGGCTCAACTGACGGAACAAGAGAATATCTGCAAAAATTGGCCGAAGGCCATGAATATATACACCTGATCCTGAATAAAAATAACCTCGGTTTTGCCGCCGGGAATAACCAGGCGCTGCATAAGGCCAAGGGCGATTATATTGTCCTGCTTAATAATGATGTGGTTGTCACGGAACACTGGCTTGAGCGCATGATCTTCTATCTGGAAGGACATCCTGATATAGGTATGGTCGGTCCTATGAGCAATGCGGTATCCGGCCCCCAGCTTGTGGAAAATGTCCCTTATGGGAAAGACATGAAGGCCATGCAGAAATTTGCAAAAGGTCTTGCAGCCGTAAACACAGGAAAAACTACCGAGGTTATGCGGCTTGTAGGTTTCTGTCTGCTCATGAAAAAAGAGGCGCTGGATATTATCGGCGATCTGGATGAAAACTATGCAAGCGGGAATTTTGAGGACGATGATCTTTGTTTAAGGTCATTAATTGCGGGTTACAGGAACATCATTGCCCACGATGTATTCGTTCATCACTTTGGCAGCATGACATTCAAGGGCAATGCCATCGATTATGGTGCAACAATACAGAAAAACAGCCGTCACTTTGCCGACAAGTGGAAGGACATCATTGAACTCACCGCAGACGGTTACAGGGTAAATTTAACAAAGGAGATGCAGCTTAAAAAGCTCATTACATGGGGCGAAGAACGGTTTTCCTCCGGAGGTTTAGCCGGAGCGGTAAGGATCTTCGAGAGAGTGCTCCGCATGGACAGGACAAACTCACAGGCGCTCAACAACCTGGGAGTTATACAATGGCAGCTTGGTGATGCAGTATCTGCTCTGGATAAATTCCAAAAATCGTTGTCCTTTAATCCCGAAGACCATGATGCATTGGGAAACCTTGCACAGACTGTATTAGAAACCGAAAGATTCGACCTTTTAAATCCCGACCTCATTGAGATAATAGCAAAATCCCAGTCAGGAAACCCGGATCTCAAAAAATTCATCGAAACAATGGATAATTTTAAAATGACAGATAAACAACAGGGATAGAGAATATTCTGATACTTATTCAAGGAACAAATGTCAAAAAAACACAGCAAAAACCGAAAAAAAGGAAAGAACGCACTCAAAAACAATGTTCAACTTCCTTTGAAAAGGGTTAAGCAGAATCACCCTTCTATCTCCGCGTGCATGATTGTAAAGAATGAGGAGGAGTTCCTAGAAAATTGTCTGAGAAGCATCGCAGCTTATGTCGATGAGATTATTATTGTTGATACGGGATCGACGGACAACACGGTTGAAATTGCCAAGCGTTTCACCGACAGGGTCTATTCCCATCCATGGGAAAACAGCTTTGGAAAGGCAAGGAACCAGGCCCTGCAATATTCCTCAGGCGACTGGATATTTCAGATTGACGCGGATGAGGAGCTTATAGCCGTAAGCGGTGAGCGCATGCTTATGGCTGTCAGGGAAGCGAATGATGCTGATGTCATCTACGTCAATTTATTATGCAGTTACGCAAAGGGCACAAAAAAATCGCTCAACAAATACGAAAGGATTTTTAAAAATAATGGGATCATTCATTATGAAGGAAACATCCATGAACAGGTGGTGGGCGGCACAAAGGCGTTTTATTCATGTATAGAATTATTGCATCACGGTTATGATGTTAATGAAGAAAAGGCATTGAAAAAATTTGAAAGGACAACAGGGCTTTTGAAAAAGGAGATAGAAAAAGACCCTGAGAATCCTGTTTACCATCATTTTATAAGTGCATCCTATTATTCAAGAAGGATGTTTGAGGAAGCAGCAGACGAAGCAGTCACAGCAGTAGTTCTATCCTGTTCTAAAAACGACGTCCGCACACTGTTTGCATGGAGCTATTATATTGCTGCCATGTCATTTTATTACCTGAAACGTCTCGCTGATGCAGACAAATATGCACGGGAAGCCTTGGATAAATACCCTGAACACGTTGATTCCTATTATGTACTCACTCTTGTCGCCCTTGATGAAGACAGATGGGATGATGTCATCCGGTCAGGCGTGACTTTTCTGGAAAAGCTGGAACATATTAGAACCAGCAACAAGGGCAAAAATATCCTTATAAACACCATGAATGAGGCCACTACAGTCAATATCATGATAGGAAATGCATATTACGAAAAAGGATCGCTTCGAGAGATGGAGGAATATTACAAGAAGGCTCATGATATCGCCAGTGAGAAATGGCGGACTTGGCTTGATATCGGGATATATCATATTGACAAATCCGGAGATATCGAACTCGCCCGGCGCTTTCTTGATCTGGCTTCGGGGGAGGCCCCTGAGGAGCTTGATCTGTGGTATATGAGAGCAAAGCTCAATAAAAAACAAGGCCTTATAAAGGCAGAGATCGAATGTCTTAAAAAAATCATCAATATAGGGACAGAAGATCCTTTTATCTATAACCGGCTGTTGACCCTTCTTATTGATGAAGGAATATTGGATATTGCCATGGATATTATTCAGAATTATGGGCCCAAATTTATCTTAAATGGAACTATTTTATGCAAATTGGCTGTTCTTCAGCTTGAAAAAGGCCAGGCGGAATCCGCCATCAAATCCTATATGACAGCCCTTGAAATGAACCCCGGGCTCTTTGAGGCATGGGCGAGTCTGGGAGAGATAATGCTGGCCATGAATAAAATAGCAGATTCAAGGACTTTTTTTGAAAAGGCCTTAACCTTAAAAAACAATGATATTGGAACGATCCTGAAGCTCTGTGATATCTCCTCGAGGGAAGGCGATATCCATTCAGTTGTCAAATACACGGATCTATTGCTTAAGGAGCTGAATCTTCCTATTGACAGAATGCTTAATAATTTGATTGATTTAAAAGCAATACTAGATGAGGTCAAATCCCGATTAAAGGATAATGAATATTATCAAAATCAAATAAGCGCCATATCGGCCAGGATATCTCAGATACAGGATCAACCCACCAATTAGTCACCGTCACGGCTGATGGCATGAGGAACCCTCCTGTGCCTTTCTTCAGAAATGGAAAAACATCCTGATTATCCTGTTGATCCTGTCAAATTAACCCGTCTCCAAAATATTTTCATTTTCTTTTAAAGTTTCAAAATCCTCATTCCGATATTGTTATCAACCGCGGGGAAGTGGGGAAAGGCAGGTGAAAGGCTGTTTGACCACGGGAACCCGAATGGGCATGGAAGCCCGAACAACAGTTACACCGATCATACGATCGGAAAAATCAAAATCAATTTAATTAAAATCATGGAGGATTTTAAAATGGGATTAAGAATTCAGAACAACATTTCGGCAATGAACACACACAGGCAGTTGGTCAACACAGACTCAATGATGGCTAAATCACTTGAGAGACTGTCATCCGGTTACAGGATCAACAAGGCATCTGACGATGCAGCCGGTCTGGCAATTTCTTCGGCCTTCAGGGCTGATATAGCTTCCTACAAGGTTGCCAGCAGGAACGTATCAGAGGCTAATGCTTTGGCACAGGTAGCAGAAGGCGCCTATGATCAGATCAGCAATATGCTCGTAAGGTTGAAGGAACTGTCCACCCAGGCATCTTCAGCAAACGCAGGTTCAAACCTGGACAAGATTAATGATGAAGGCAATCAGCTCCTTACTGAAATCGATCGTATTGCGGAAGCGACGGAATATGCCGGTTCAAAGCTTCTTGACGGAAGTTTCGGCGTAACAGCAAGCGACAGCTTTACAGGCTATGTGTCCGCAACAGGGCTTCAGGCAAACACAACCTATACTGTAACGGTTTCTGGAGACGATGTTACCGTTGCGGCAACGATCAATGACCAGGCTATTTCTCAGACAATAGATGCAGGGATAACGGCTATGGAGACAGGCGATGAGAAGACTCTGAACTTCTCAGCTCTAGGTCTGTCAATGACAGTCGACGATACTGCTGCCTCCGGCACCATAGTAACTGCTGATGCTACAGCGACCAATTTCCAGGTCGGCGCTAAAAATACAAGCAATGACCGCATCTCCTTTACCCTTCAGGATGTAAGCACAACAACTCTCGTGCTCAACAGCGATCAGATGCTTACTGCAGCTGACGCTCAGAGTTTCCTTGATTCGATAGACAATGCAATCAACACATTGAACGATGCGCGCGGCGGGATAGGCGCGATCCAAAACAGGCTGGGATACGCTGCCGCGAACCTCTCGACGACCATTGAGAACGTTCAGGCCGCCGAGTCCGTGATCAGGGACGTGGATATGGCCGCTGAGATGACCACATTCACAAAATCTCAGATCCTGCTGCAGGCCGGTACCGCGATGCTGGCTCAGGCCAATATGGCTCCTCAGGGCATACTCTCTCTTCTGGGCTAAACGCAGCATTAATTAAGCAGTCCAAAAGGCCCCGTTTCAAGGATGAAACGGGGCCTTTTTATTTATTGGCAGGGTTCTTGCTTTTACAATAGGGGCAGGAGCCCTGATTTCAGCCGTCGGCCCAATCTCATCCAGACTGTCAACTTAGAGATAAGGCCATTAAATTCAGATAATTAGGCGTTTAGCAGGATTATTGAACCGGGTGAATCTAATCGAAGAAATTATAAAAAAAATATTGATTTCAGGCAGAAAATACCGGTTTTCCGGTTAAGTGTTAGGCACAATTTTCCGATATGTAATATAAGAAATTACTTTGTAATTCCGCGCTTATTGCAAATAAAAGATACAGGGAGAACAAAAAGTTATGGCAGGCACCAGTTCCGTAAGCGGGCTTTCAAGCGGTTTTGACTGGGCATCGATGATCGATCAGCTGATCGAGGTTGACCGCGCCCCGATAACGCTTGTTGAAAATCAGGTGAGCGAATATGAGGAGCAGCTCTCCGCATGGCAGTCTTTTAATACATCTCTGCTTGCATTAAAGACCGCCGCCGATGCCCTTTCCAACCCTGACGATTTCAACATATACACCTCCGGCATGACATCAGACAGCAGCACTGTGGATGCCGAGGACCTCTTATCCGTTTCAGCAACATCATCAGCGTCTCCCGGATCATACACCATACAGATAAATAATATCGCTACGGCGCAAAAACTCTCTTCTGCATCCTTTTCCAGTTATTCGGACGAACTTGGAAGCAGTTATTCGGGCGAGATCATCATCAACGGCAGGGTAATCTCCATCTCTGAGACCGACGGGCTGGATGACATACGCAACAGGATCAACAATGCAAATTCGGGAACCAATCCTACAGGTGTGACAGCCAGCATCATATCCTACGGCGAAAATGATTACCGTCTTATACTCACCAGCAGCAGCACGGGAGCAGACGGCATCAGCCTTCAAAACGGCTCAAGCAGCGACCTCGTGGAGCTCTTCGGGTGGAAGGACGGTGCCTCCGAGTTAAAAAACAGCATTACGGGCGGCGCCCTGTCCGACACATTCTCCAGCTCCACCCAGTCGATCCAGGCCCTTTTGGGTCTTTCCACCGGTCAGTCCGGGACTGTTACCATAAACGGCCAGAGCCTGGACATAGATCTGTCCGCCGACTCCCTGGAAAGTATAAAAACAAATATCAACACCACGCTGACGGGTGTCTCCGCATCCATCGTCACGAACACTGAGGACGGCGAAACCACATACGCCCTTCAGATTGACGGGACACAGACCTTTGTCGATGATCAGAATATCCTTGAGGCCATCGGGATTCTCACAAACGGGGTCAGCGACGTACAGGGCGTCACATCTTCAAACGAGATGACAACAAACGGCGACGCCATAACAGCAAGCGCCCTTTTGACGGACATAGACGGGTATTATTCATGGACATCCGGCGATTCAATCACCATCTCAGGAAACGGCCATACTGCATCAACCCCAGTCAGCGACACCTTCTCTATCACCGCCTCATCAACGGTCCAGGACCTTCTTGATCAGATCAAGAGCGCCTTTTTTGATGATACAGGAGACAATATCTCCCTGCGTATAACATCCGACGGCACAATCGAGGTTGAAGACCTGGAGACAGGGACAAGCTCTCTTTCGCTTACCCTAAGTTCTGGCGTAACTGACGGGACCCTTGACTGGGGGACATTCGGCGCCGTTGAGACAGTGAGAAAAAGGGAGCTGATCGCGGGCCAGGACGCATCCCTGACCATAGACGGCGTTGAGGTGACGAGCAAGGACAACTCCGTGGAGGATATTATTGCCGGGGTCACATTAAACCTGGTAAAGGCCGACGCCGAGACCACCGTCACGCTTAACATAGAAAGAGACCTGAGTGCCATTGAGGAAAAGATCCGGACCTTCGTGGACGCCTATAATGAGGTGGCATCGTTTATAAGCGAGCAACAGGCCTATGACGAGGAAAATGAAACAACAGGAGGCATACTCTTCGGGGACGGCACCCTGTCTTCGGTGAAATCGGATCTTACATCAATATTGGTCCAGTCCGTATGGGGCGTTTCATCCGAGTTCTCCATACTGGGTCTTGCCGGCATCAATCTGGACAATGAGGGTCAGCTCACCCTGGACAGCGAGGTCCTGCAAGGGTATCTTGAAACAAATTTTTACGACATACAGCAGTTGTTTGCCGCAACAGGCTCTTCGGATTCCGGCGCCATTGAATACATATCAAGCACAAACGATACGGAGGCAGGTGAATATACCGTAAATATTACCCAGGCAGCGTCACAAAGCAGTTCCACAAGCAGCAACCTGTCGGGCGGCGTCCTGTCCTCAGATGAGACGCTCACTATCACGGATGGAGACAATGTCGCGGCCATATCTCTTACCTCCGGCATGACAATATCGGATATCGTCAATGCTGTAAACACCGAACTGGATACGGTTTATACGGAAACCCTGGCAGGCGCTAATGCGGTGACTTCAGATGGGGCAACGCCGGTCACCTCAACAACTGCATGGAACAGCGTAAATGGGGCAAATCTGCAGGACGATGACGTAATAAGTTTTACAGGAACTGCCCGGGACGGATCAAGCATCTCAAGCTCATACATGATAGATGATATATCAACGGACATGATTCAGGGTCTTCTTTCTGAGATAGAGTCGGCCTTCAGCGATGATGTTACCGCCTCAATTGACAGTACGGGCCATATTGTCCTGACGGATAATTATGAAGGTGCAAGCAGTCTGACCCTTTCCTTTGATTATACCGAAACAACAGGCCAGGTTGACATCTTTGGAACGGTATCTACAGAGCAGGAAGGCAGATACGCCATGGCTATCACGGCGTCCAACAGCAGCGATCAACTCAAACTGACCAGTGACAGCTACGGCAGCGGATACAACTTTACTATTGAAAGCACGGGCACGGGGCTCTGGTCAGGGAGCGCAACCGCCGATAACGGGCTGGATGTCGCAGGGACAATAAACGGCGAAGCGGCAACAGGCAAAGGCCAATATCTTACAGGAGACGACGGGGAGGCGAATATCGACGGGCTTGTGATAAAATATTCCGGATCGACAACAGGGACGATCGGAAACATAAAGTTCACAGTAGGCGCGGCGGAGCTTTTTGACCGGGCGCTGTTCAATATAACAGATTCATATGAAGGCTATGTCGCCTTTAAGCAGGATTCCCTGTCCGAACGTATAAGCGACCTTGAGGACAGGATAGAGCAGATGGAGGCGCGTCTGGAGCAGAAGAGAGAAACCTTGACTGCCCGTTACACGGCAATGGAAATGGCATTGTCCAAAATGCAGTCAATGAACACATGGCTCACGAGCCAGTTAAGCGCCTTGAACGGATGAGAAATGGAATAATTGATGCTGCAAAATGATATCTTAAACAACAATTTTAATATCATAAAAACCTACAAATAATTTTATAAGTCAAAAAAACAATGGGGAGGAACACATGGCTTACGGAAAACTTGTGAATCAATATAAAAGGTCAAACATTGAGACAGCAGGGAAGCTTGACCTTATTATTATGTGTTATGAAAGGGCTATCCAGCTCCTGACGCAGATAAAGGGCTATATCAGGGGGAAAGAAGTTGAGAAAAAGGTTTACAAGTTCAAGAAGGTCCTGGACATTATTAATGAACTCCAGGGTGCGCTTGATATGGAAAAAGGCGGAGAGATAGCCAGGAATCTGGATTCCCTTTATTCCTACATGACGAAGAGGTTGCTGGTGGGCGATATCCGGAAGGATGAAAGCGCATATGATGAGGCAATCAGGATATTAAGTGAGCTTAACGAAGCATGGCATTCAATCCAAAATGAACAGGAACCCCGGGAAACCGCTTATGGAAAAAGAGATTTATCCGAAACATACAATCCCCGACTGACCGCTTTTTAACCTCCTTTTTAATGCCCGGGCGAGCAGCCTTGTATAAGTCTTTTCGTCCGGGCTATTTTAAAACTTCCGGGAAATACTTTTATTTCATCCGGTTACAGCCGACCCGCCTTAATCTTATTGACATATCGTTACATATCAAATATTTAACAATTATCTTTATGGCATATTTTTAAAATGACTGCATGCTTCAGTCATATGCCGCGACCTCAGCCCGCAGGGTTCGGATGGAAAAGGAAATTTTAATACATCAGACGGCGATCAATGCCCGGGTAAAAGAACTGGCATCACGGATATCTGCCGATTATGAGGGCAAGGAACCGGTGTTTGTAGGCATGCTTAACGGGGCGGTATTCTTTTTTGCCGATCTAGTGAGGGAACTGACAATCCCGGTAAAGATAGATTTTATCAGGGTCGCAAGTTACGGCTCGGGCAACTCATCCTCAGGGCTCGTGAGTATGACAAAAGGCCTAGAAATCCCGGTCAAAGATAAACCGGTTATCCTGGTGGAAGATATTGTCGACACAGGTTTGACCCTCTCAAAAATATTGGGTATTATATCGACATATTCACCGGAATCGATAAAAATTTGCTCTCTTATTGATAAAAAGGAGAGAAGGGAAAAGGATATCATGATAGATTATTGCGGCTTTCAGGTAAAGGAAGGGTTTCTTGTAGGTTATGGCATGGATTATAATGAACAGTTTCGCTGTCTGCGGGATATTTATAAGCTGCACTTTTAGTATCATCGCATCTCAAACGGGAGGTTACCAATGATAGTAAAATGTGAAAAATGCAAATCAGAATTCAATCTTAATGATTCCCTGATTAAAAACGGCGGTTCAATGGTAAGATGTTCCATATGCAAGAATGTCTTCAAGGTCTTCCCTCCTAAACCGGCCACCTTTGATGAACTGATCGGGGACGATTTTTCAGATACCGCTATGGAAGAGACAGTGGCCTTGGATATGCCTCCCGACCTTGAGGACATCGACGGGGAAACCTATGAAGACTATAAAAAGGATTCCTTTGACAAGGCCTTCGAGGAGGCCATTGATGAAGTCGCTGAAGATGAAGGGCTTCTCGCGTCAGAGGAGGAAGCAATGCCGGGCCGGGAAGAGACAGCGGAACTCCTCAAAAAAAAGACGGATACATCTGCCGTAAAAATAAGCAGGGAAAGGCCGGAGAAAAAGTCCAGACCGAGGATACTCTTGATAATCCTCTCTATTGTCCTTTTCCTTGTTGTAGCCTTCGTGGTTATTTTCTTCTATTTCCCGGACGTCCTGCCTGATTCCATATACTCCATGAGGTCGGCCAAACAGGAATCCGGCGTTGACTCCGGTGTCAATAATCTGGATTTTGAAGGGGTTATCGGATCATTTGTCACTTCAGAGAAGACCGGCAGACTCTATATTATTGAAGGCTCCGTTATTAATAATGACCAGAAGTCCAGGAGCCATATAATGCTGAAAGGCTCTTTATGTGACAAACAAGGCAGCCCTCTCGTACAGGAGACTGCCTATGCCGGGAATACCCTGACTGACGAACAGCTAAATACACTGTCTATTAATGAAATGAAACAAATCATGCAAAACAAGACAGGGATAAACAATAATAATGTCGGCATAAAGCCCGGCGCTTCCGTACCCTTTATGATCATATTCAGCGAACTGCCGGAGGGCATAAGCGAATTTGAACTGGAGGCGATAGGCTCGTCTTACTGAAAACAGATGATTGATCAGCATATTGAAATTGCGTTTAACAGGAAAATCACCTCAGACATCTTTCTTTTGGGATTGAGGTCTCCATATCTCGCATCAGAATCAAGGCCGGGACATTTTGTAATGTTACGGGTCAATGAAGGCATCGACCCCCTTCTGCGAAGGCCATTTTCAATATGCGGGACCACTGACGGGGAAATTGCGCTCATCCTGTATAAAATAGCCGGCCACGGCACGGAAATCCTGTCGGGTAAAAAGGCCGGAGAAAAATTATCCGTCATGGGACCACTGGGACAGGGCTTCACCCTGCCCGGTCAAAATGAAAAGGCTGTCCTCGTCGCAGGAGGGATAGGCATTGCACCTCTCTATTTTCTGGCCTGCGCGCTGAAAGATAATCAAATGGAATTCATGTCCGGATTTGACACCTCCGGAAATATAATTTCTCCGGAAAAGATAGCGGGTCGTTCAATAAACATCTCTATTGCCACGGATGACGGATCAGAAGGTTATTCCGGCATGGTAACCGGGCTCCTTGACGAATATCTCGATAAAAATATTTACGAGAAGGACTCGATAATCATCTATGCATGCGGTCCCTCGGCAATGTTAAAAAAGGTGTCCTCAATAGCTGCATGCCGTGAGATCCCGTGCCAGGTCTCCATGGAGGCATTGATGGCCTGCGGTCTTGGCGCTTGTCAGGGTTGCGCGGTAAAGGTCTTTCCACAAAATGATCTTACTCTCTATCGTCACGTCTGCAAGGACGGTCCGGTATTTCCGGCTCACATTATTGACTGGGGCGCGATATGAACAGGAGCCCGGATCTGAGAGTAACGCTGGGTCCCCTGGAGATGAAGAATCCGGTCATGACCGCATCAGGGACCTTCGGTTACGGCTGTGAATTCGAATCCCTTGTGGACCTGAATCTTTTGGGCGGTATTGTGGTAAAGGGACTTTCCCTTAAACCCATGGCCGGCAATCCGGTCCCCAGGATAGCGGAGACGCCGGCAGGCATGCTTAATGCCATAGGGCTCGCCAATATAGGCGTAAACGAATTTATCGAAAAAAAACTCCCCTGGCTGAGGGGCATTGACACCAGTGTGATAGTTAATATCTATGGACATAGCACGGATGAATATGAAGATCTGGCAAAGGCCTTTAAAGGCGTTGAAGGGGTGGCGGCCCTGGAGGTAAATATCTCCTGCCCCAATGTGGAGATGGGAGGAATGGTCTTTGGAAAGGACCCGGCCCTGTCGGCCAGGGTTACCGAAAGGGTCGTTAAAAACACGGATAAGCCTGTTATTGTAAAGCTAACGCCAAACGTGACAGATATAGGCGCACTGGCAAGGGCGGTAGAGGAATCAGGCGCCGATATTATTTCACTGATAAACACCCTTACGGGTATGGCGATAGATATAGAACGCCGAAGACCTAAACTCGCAAACGTTTCGGGAGGGCTTTCCGGCCCTGCCATAAAACCTGTGGCCCTCTATCAGGTCTGGCAGGCAGTAAATTCGGTGAAAATACCTGTTATAGGCATAGGAGGGATCATTGACTACAGGGATGCCCTTGAATTTCTCATCGCCGGGGCAAAGGCGGTGCAGGTGGGCACAGCCAACTTTGTGAACCCCCGGGCTACGATGGATATAATCGAAGGGCTTAAAGGCTATTGCATTGAAAAGGGGATTGACGATATCAATCGGATAATAGGAAGTTTAAACATATAAGGAGTCGCTTATGGATATAAAAAAATTGCTGGATATGCCATCCTGGGAATGGCCTCCCGGCGCCGATAAGCTTCTGCTGGGCGTCCTTCGCGACAGGGGAGCAGCCCTCTCAGACCGGCTTATTGCCGCCGAACTGGCCGGAGACCTGACTGTGATTGACGACAACCTGGCCCATGAACTGCTTTCTATTGTTAAACAGGAAGACGCGCCGGAAGAACTCCGCGAGACCGCCGTCATCGCATTAGGGCCTGTTTTGGAACACACATACGACGAGATTGATCTTGGGGATGAACGCACGATTTCCTCCGACACCTTCAACCGGATACAGGAGTCTCTAAAAAAGCTTTATATGGACATGGATACTCCAAAGGAGATCAGACGAAGAACCATCGAGGCATCGGTGCGCGCTCCTCAGGACTGGCACTATAATGCCGTGATCTCCGCCTATGAAAGCCATGATGAAGATTGGAAACTTACCGCGGTATTCTGCATGCGCTATATCAACGGCTTTGATGATCACATACTCGAAGCGCTCAACAGCGCCAATCCTGATATCTATTATGAAGCAATATGCGCGGCAGGCGACTGGGGCCTGGAAGATGCATGGCCCCATATCGTTTCAATCATAAATGGAAGAGGCGACGACAAATCGCTTCTGCTTGCCGCCATTGAAGCGACTTTTAATATCCGGCCCGAGGATACAGCGGATCTCCTGTCCGCCCTCATATACTCTGAGGATG
>JAFGIC010000299.1 GCA_016929815.1 Deltaproteobacteria bacterium | reverse complement strand
GGTTCTGTGACCGGACTGATGCCCGATGATGGCGCCTACTGCCGCTCCGGCAGCCGCACCGATCCCCGCACCCTTTGCTGTTCTGGTGGATTCACATCCGGAAAGATAAATTACGCTGAAAACAAAACTTAAAACCATTGTGTATGCAACAATCTTTTTCATGATTAACTCCTGTAAAATATTTTTAAAATTGAATAAAAGTTCTTCACAACGCATATTACTGCGCCGATTCCTTAATGACTCCCCACTCAACCAGGCGCTGATAGGCATGCTCGGCCTGCTCGCCTTCAGTGACCTGCTTGAGATATCCGGAGTAATCTTCTGCCGACTTCTGCTTGTTGCCCATGCCCTCGTAGGCATAACCCCTGTAAAATATGGTATTAGGATTCCCGGGCAGTTTGCTTTCATAACCGGTGAAGTCGGCAACCGCCTGATCATATTTCTTAAGCTGCACCCTGGAAAGCCCGCTGATATAGTTTGACTGGGCCTCCTTGGGATATGCATTCTTGGCCTGTTCCGAATAAATTATGGCCTCGTTATACTTCTTTTTCGCGTATTGACATTTTGCCATCATAAGCAGCCCTGCATAATCCGACGGCGCGGTCTTTAGTCCGGCCTTGAAAGAAGTCTCTGCCTTGTCGTATGATTCAGCGGCCATATATTCCTCTGCCTTCTGAAAATTCTCTATGGCGGGCTTCAGCCTTCGAAGATTAGCGGTATTATCCATGTAGCGCTCGCGGCTTAACTTCTTTCCCTTTGAGGAGCTGAATTCGGAATTGGCGAGGGAAACAGCGGTGTTATAACGTTCCTGGCTCATTGGATGGGTGGCAAAAAGGAGGGAGACAGCATTGGAGCTTCCTTTGTTGAGACTGTTCAGCATGGTCATCAACTGCACAAAACCTTCTGTGCCGTACCCGGTTTTTGTCATGTATGTCATGCCAAGATAATCGGCCTGGCGTTCATTGTCCCTGCTGTAGGAAGCAAGGAGCGCCCCCGCTCCCAGCGCGCTGATCTGGGAGGCCAGCTGTCCATAGGCCTCTCCCTTTGCCCCGGCAAATGCGCCGACCCCACCTGCGATAGCCTGGATAAGAGTGCCTTTCGACATCTGCTGCGCCGTATGTCTTGCATTTACATGACCCAGTTCATGACCAAGCAGCGAGGAGAATTCGGCCTCACTCTCAAGGGACAGCAGGATTCCTCGGGTGGCGGCAATACTACCGCCCGGAAATGCATAGGCATTAATGTATGTGGCATTGACACCCTGGAATGAATAAGGCATTTGTGTGCGGTGCGTATGAGGCGCCATCGAGGCGCCGACCTCCTGGATATAACGGCTCAATGCAGCATCCTGTAATGTTCCGTAGTCAGAGGAAAATTGATGAGGTGAATTCTGTCTGTCCACCTGTATCTCCCATTCCTCTGAAACAAGCATCAGCTGTTTTTCCCCTGTTACCGGGTTAACGGCGCACCCTGCCATAAGACCGGCGGATGCCAGGGCGGATGCCTTCAGAAAATCCCTTCGGCTGTAAAGTCGAGGTGTTCGTGGCCTTTGGTTTGTCGATTCCGCCATTTTGAGAATTCCTTTCATATTAATGAATTCAAAATGTTAAAACCCGTTTTTATTGATAAATATAGAAGATTTACAAAAATAAGTCAAAGCAAATACTATTAATATCCTTGTTTTCGGAATTTTCATTTGTTAATATATCGCAGCATATAAATTTAATACAAGGAGGAAATATGAGGGCAAAAATCTTTTTGGGTCTTTCAATCATTTTTTTTCTCCCCGTTATTGCGCTTGCACAGGGCAGTGCCGGATTGACCGTTGATGATATCCGTATATGTACATCTGTCGAGGACAGGCAGCCAATCGGCGCGGACACAAGTTTCGACAGTGACGTGGGCAGGCTTTTCTGTTTTACCAAATTGAGCGGTGATCAGGAGAATTCTACCATATACCACGTCTGGTATTTTAACGACAAGGAGGTGTCCAGGATAGAATTGAGTGTCAGGGCAAAAACCTGGCGGACATGGTCGAATAAAAATATACTTAACACATGGACAGGCAACTGGCGAGTGGATGTTCTGACTTCAGAGGGCAATGTTCTAGGAAGCATGGAATTTACCGTCAGAGAATAGCCAGGGCTGATTCTCACATGGAACGACATTGAATGGAGGGCGCCTCCTGCTCTCCTATCAAGTAACCGGCGGCCATCCTCCTTAATTCATGAAACAGGGTCGCACTGAGACCTTTGTAATACTCCTTTTCCGTCATTCCGGAATTGATCCGGAATCCAAGAACTCTTTGAAAGCACTAGATTCCGGCCTCCGCCGGAATGACGATATTGCAACTTTTATGTCGTTTTTCAAAGGTCTGGCATCAAGGCCCTTCTGAGTGGTGAGGTTTATCTCCTTCTCAATATGACGGACGATATAGGCGCAGCGTGAGTATAAAACTACCCCTCGGGGCTATAATCTCTTGAAAACGTTTCGGAAGTTCCTTGACACCTTTTGGGCTTTATGTTAGAAAATCAATAAAATAAGCTGAATTTTAGAAGTGTAACGTCAATACTTTAAATGGGGGCTCCATAATGAAAAAGGACGACAAACGGCAGGAAATCAATACAGAGGAAGAGGAAGATCTGTTTGATCTGAGTCTGGATGATCTTGAGCCGGAAGACACTATTATTGAAGATCATGTTGATGAAGCAGACGAAGATATTATTGAGCTTATTGATCTTGTTGAAAAAGGAGATATCGATCTGATTGAAGAAAAAAAGGAACCCGTCGGGCTTGTCGATACTATTCAGGAAATCACAGGAGATGAAGGTGAAGAATTAAAAGTAGAGGAGTCCCTGGATCTCTTTTCTATACCCCTGGAAGAGTCCCTTGAGCTTGATAAGCTTGATGAATTAAGCGGAGAAGAGGAAGGAATAGACGCGATTGAGATCGCTGAAGTGGAAGCTGTCCTTTCAGCGGATCAAGCGCCCGAAAAAACCCTTGAATCCACATTGGAAACAGAGGTATTTTTTGATGATGTTGCCGATGAATCAGCCCTTGAGGAACTCCTGGCTGATGAGAAAGAGTCCTCTGTAGAAAAATCCGAGACTGAGGACGCCACTCAAGAAACAGATCTGTCAGACTTTGAAGTTGAGCAGGCAGCGCCAAGAGAAAAAACCATCAGGATTGACACAACCGGCGCCGGATCACCCGAGGCTGCCCTTGAGGCAATTGCTAAGCCGCAGGAACACACTGAAGTGCCGGCAATTGAAAAGGAGGAGCCGGAAGAAAGACCTCCTTTTGAAGGTCCTGCGGCCATTGAAAAAGAAGAAGCACCGCAAACGCCGACTGCCGAATCAATATTAACCGGAATCTCTGAAGAAAAGATCGAAGCCGTTATAAGAAAAACAGTGGAGGATACGGTTGAAAGGGTAACCAGGCAGACAATAAACGAGACAATTGAGAAGACAGCCAGGGAGATAATTGCTGAGGCAATTGAAAAGACAGCCAGGGAGACGATGGCCGGGGCGCAGGACAGAATAGTCAGGGAGATAAGCGAAACCGTGGAAAGGGTTGCCAGAGAGACAACCGCCGGCGTAGCCGAAAGAATTATTACTGATACCATCAATGCCCTGAAAAGCAGCATCGAATCCGTCTCGGAATAATCCGTTTTTATTTTTCATAACCGGATTTTTATGGCCAAAAGTCTATAAGCAATAAAAAGGTACATGCATAGTTTTCTTAAGGGGGCTGGCTTAATTGTGCCCCCTTTTCATTTATATTATTTTATCTGATTTTATTAAATCTGAATTCGCCTGCTGGCGGATAAAAAATATTTCAGGAGCATTCAGGAATGGACAACGACAGCATCCCAAAAGGTTATTCACCAAAGGACGTGGAAGCTAAATGGTATAAATACTGGGAGGAGAATGGCCTTTTCAGGGCTGATGATAAATCCGACAAACCTCCGTTCTGTATTGTAATCCCGCCGCCTAATGTCACAGGCGTGCTTCACATGGGTCATGCCCTCAACAATACACTCCAGGATATCCTGTGCAGGTATAAAAGGATGAAGGGGTTTAATGTCCTTTGGCAGCCCGGGACAGATCACGCGGGAATAGCGACACAGAATGTCGTGGAAAGATCACTGGCCGAGGAAGGGAAAGACCGCCATACCGTCGGCAGGGATAAATTTATTGAAATGGTCTGGGAATGGCGCGCGAAATATGGCGGCATCATCATAAACCAGCTTAAGAAACTTGGAAGTTCCTGCGACTGGAGCAGAGAGAGGTTCACCATGGATGAAGGCCTCTCAAGGGCGGTAAAAGAGGTCTTTGTAAACCTTTATGAAAAGGGCCTCATATACAGGGGCGACTATATCATAAACTGGTGTCCCAGGTGCCATACAGCCCTTGCCGATCTCGAGGTGGAGCATGAAGAAAGGGACAGCTTTTTATATCATATCAGGTATCCCTATCAGGACGGCAAAGGAGGCGTGGTCGTTGCCACCACAAGGCCTGAAACCCTTCTCGGAGATACTGCGGTAGCGGTCAACCCGGATGATGAACGGTATGCCTCCCACAGGGGTTTAAATGTTCTTCTGCCGATACTTAACAGGCCTATACCGATAATCTTTGACGGTTATGTTGATAAATCCTTCGGCACCGGCGCACTGAAGGTAACCCCTGCCCATGACGCCAACGACTTTGAGATAGGAAACAGGCATGGTCTCGAAAGGATAAAGGTGATCGATGAAGACGGCAGGATGAACGACATGGCCGGGATATACAAGGGAATGGACAGGTTTGAATGCCGTGAAAAGATACTGGAGGACCTCAAGGCCGGAGGGCTCCTTGAAAAGGTCGAGCCTTACCGGAATGCCACGGGCCATTGTTACCGGTGCAAGACAATGATCGAGCCCTTGCTTTCGAAACAGTGGTTCGTCAGGATAGCGCCCCTGGCTGAAAAGGCCGTAGATGCGGTAAAGACCGGCATGACGAGGATAATACCGTCAACCTGGGAAAACGTATATTTTGACTGGATGAAGAATATCAGGGACTGGTGCATATCCAGACAGATATGGTGGGGCCACCGCATACCTGCATGGTACTGTGACGACTGCGGCAGGGTCCTTGTTGCAAAGGAGACGCCTGAAAGATGCGAGTGCGGCAGCGCTAATCTGAGGCAGGAAACCGATGTCCTCGACACCTGGTTCAGCTCCGCGCTCTGGCCCTTCTCCACATTGGGCTGGCCTGACAGGACTGAGGCGCTTAAGACCTTTTACCCGACATCAACACTGATAACCGGTTTTGACATCCTGTTTTTCTGGGTCGCAAGGATGATGATGATGGGGCTTCATTTCATGGGCGATGTCCCCTTCAGGGATGTCTATATTCACGCCCTTGTCAGGGACGCCGAGGGCAAGAAGATGAGCAAGTCAAAGGGAAACGTCATTGATCCCCTTGAGGTGATTGAGCAGTCAGGCACGGACGCATTCAGATTCACCCTTGCCGCATTCGCCGCACAGGGAAGGGACGTTAAGCTCTCGGAAGACAGGATAGAAGGCTACAGGCACTTTGTAAACAAGATATGGAACTCGTCCCGATTTGTGCTCATGAACCTGGATGAAACGGGCGTTTCAAGCGCCGAACCCGCGGTCCGATCACTTCCCGACAGGTGGATACTGACAAGGCTTGGAAAGATAAGCGATGAAGTCGGGCAGGCCCTGGACGATTACCGCTTTAACGACGCGGCAGGCATCTGTTATCAGTTCGTGTGGCATGAATTCTGCGACTGGTACATTGAAATGGCCAAGGAATGGCTCTACGGAGAGGATAAATCCATGAAGATGTCCGTTCAGACCACCCTGAAGGAGGTCCTTACGGGTGTCCTGAGACTCCTGCATCCCTTCATACCCTTTGTTACTGAAGATATATGGCAGAGGATGCCGGGCGTTAACGGGAGCATCATGATCGCCCCGTTTCCGCAGTCCTCCGAATTTCTCTCCGACAATAAGGCGCTTGAAGAGATGGAACTTGTTATGGGCGCTATCTCGGGCGTGAGAAACATCAGGGGAGAGATGAATATACATCCTTCCAAGAAGATTGATATACTCATGGAGATACCCGATGAAAAGGATGCCGGTATAATAAAAGAAAATTTCAGCCATATCCGCAATCTGGTAAAGGCAGGTTCAATAGAAATAAAAAAACATGTGATAAAGCCCGAGGCATCGGTTACTACAGTGCTCGGACATAACCAGATCCATGTGCTTCTGAAGGGGATCATTGATTTTGACGAGGAGAGGAACCGTATCAGGAAAGAGATCGCCAGGATAGAAAAGGACATGGAGAAGGACGCTAAGAAATTGACCAGCAGCGCGTTTCTGGATAACGCGCCGGACGATATTGTAGAAAAGGTCAAGGAGAAGGTCCAGGGCATGAATACAAAGCTGGAAAAACTGCACAAGAACCTCAATTTTTTGGAGGAAATTAATGATTAACGATCTATTGAATATTGACGGTATAATTCAAAAGGCCCTTGAGGAGGATATCGGTCCCGGGGACATTACCACGGATTCCATAATCGACCCCCACGCTAAGGGGATTGCATCCCTTGTGTCCAGGGAAAAATTCATCCTCGCCGGACTTCCGGTCTTCAGCATGGTATTCACATTGCTTGATCCGGATCTGGAATTTGAATACATGTATCACGACGGCGCCGACGTCTCTTCGGGAGATACCATATGCCGAATTTCCGGAAGGCTGGCGCCTATGCTCAAGGCCGAGCGCACAGCCCTAAACTTTATTCAGAGGATGAGCGGGATAGCAACCCTTACAAGCGAATATGTCGCAAATTCAAGGCCGAACAGGGCCAGAATACTTGACACAAGAAAAACCGTTCCAGGACTCAGGTCACTGGATAAATATTCAGTCAGGATGGGCGGAGGCTTCAATCATCGTAGCGGCCTCTTCGACGGCATCCTTATAAAAGATAACCATATCGCCGCCGCAGGATCCATAAAAGATGCAGTAAGCCTCGCCAGGCTCAACGCACCCCACACCTTAAAGGTGGAGGTCGAAACGGAGACCCTTAGCCAGGTCCAGGAGGCCCTTGATTCAGGCGCGGATATCATCCTTCTTGACAACATGAGGATCGATATCCTTAAACAGGCCGTACAGATGATTAACCGCAAGGTCCCTGTTGAGGTCTCCGGCGGGGTAACACTCGGGAACATTCGTGAAATAGCTGAAACAGGGGTGGATTTTATATCCATAGGGGCAATCACCCACTCTGCAAAGGCCGTGGACCTCAGCCTTGAGATAATCCTAAAAGACAAGGAACAATAAAATGAAAAATATGCGACCAGGACGGAATGACCCGTGCCCTTGCGGCAGCGGGCTTAAATACAAAAACTGCTGCATGGGAAAGGACATCCCGATCAGACCGAAGGTTACCCAGGATATCATCGAAACCTATCTGAAAAAATATAATATCAGACTTAAGAATGAAAAGGACATAGAGGGCATAAGGCGTGCCGGCAGGCTCACCGTCGATACCCTTGACTTGGTTGAACGTCATATTAAGCCAGGCGTAAAGACGGACGATATAAATACCCTGGTTCATGAATTTACAATCAAAAACGGCGCCATACCAGCACCACTTAACTACAGGGGTTATCCCAAAAGCGTGTGTGTATCTGTAAACGATGTCATATGCCACGGCATCCCGGGGGAGAGCATCTTAAAGGATGGAGATATAGTCAATATTGATGTCACGCCTATACTTAACGGATATTATGCAGACGCCAACAAGACCTTTTTCGTGGGCACTCCCTCAGAAGGTGCAAAAAAGATAGTCAGCGTGGCCAGGGAAAGTCTTAAGGCAGGACTCTCAATGTCTAAACCCGGCAACAGGCTCGGCGATATCGGATGGGCAATACAGAGATACGCCGAAGCCAGGGGCTGCTCGGTTGTAAGGGAATTCGTTGGCCACGGCGTGGGCCTTGATTTTCATGAGGCACCCCAGGTTCCCCATTACGGCGTTCAGGGACGCGGCATAGTACTGATCCCGGGAATGGTATTCACGATAGAGCCGATGATCAATCTCGGGAAAAAGGAACTGCATATCCTCCCGGACCGATGGACCGCCGTTACCAACGATGGTTCCCTTTCGGCCCAGTTTGAGCAGACCATCCTGATCACCGAAAACGGTTATGAATGTCTGACGCCCTATGATCTGGATGAACCGATTTTGAAATAACGGAAATCAATTGAAGTACCTGACTGAAAGAATCAAACATGAAGCCGTTGCCCTGGGCTTTATCGCCATCGGTTTTTCATCCCCGAGGAGACCCGTTTTCATTGAAAAATTCACGTCATGGCTGGCCGGACATAAAAACGCCGACATGGCCTGGCTTGAAAAAAACCTCTTTATACGAAAGAATCCGTGGCTCCTGCTTCCCGGATGCACTACTATCATCTCTCTTGCATATCCGTATCCGAGCGTTAAACCCTTCACCGCCGATGGTTTGACCGTCTCCAGGTACACATGCCCGGACCAGGATGATTATCACAAAAGGCTAAAAAAGCTCTGCAAAGAGGTAGTGAATGTCCTTAAGTCATATGACAGTGGATGTCTCACAAGAATATGCATTGATTCCGCCCCTCTGCTTGAGAGGAGCATTGCATATTCCAGCGGTATAGGCTTTATAGGAAAAAATAATATGCTTATTATCCCCGGCGCAGGATCATACTTTTATCTTGCCGAGATATTTACCTCCATACCGCTGGAGTTCGAGCCTGCTCAGGAAATGGACAGCCAGTGCGGTTCTTGCACAAGGTGCCTTGATGCATGCCCGACGGGCGCCCTCGAAGGCCCTTTTTCCATTGACGCCTCCAGATGCCTGTCATACCTGACCATCGAATACAAGGGACAGATCGGTCCCGAGGAAGGCAAAGTCATGGGCGACTGTTTCTTCGGGTGCGACAGGTGCCAGGAGGCGTGTCCATTCAATTCACAGGATAACAAAACGGAAACAATACTCCCTTCTTCCCATGAAATACTGAACATGCAGGAAGATGAATTCACCGAAAGGTTCGGTAAAACCGCCTTAAAGAGGGCAGGTCTTGAAAAGATCAAGGGGAATATAATGGCATTAGGCGCAGCCCTTCGACTTCACTCAGGGCCATAAGGGGTGCAAGGCTCAAGGCGCAAGGCACAAGGCATAAATATACCAGTGTCAGACACTTTTGACGAAACATTAATTCTGTCAATTGTGTAGGTCACTGGTGTTTTACATTTATGGACGGACACTTCTAAAACTATAGCCTATTCACCACATATAATAATATCTTCCATGATATTTAGTGGTCTTTTCCCGTGCAGTCTTGATCAGAACAAAGAGATGAAGATATTGGCTGATCGCCAACTTCATGCCGGCAGTTACAACATGCCGTGCTGCCAAGGGTGGAAGTTTGAAAACCAGTGAGTCTTTTCCAGTCCGGTGCCCAGAAGTATGCCACACCTGCTGCCATGAAAAAATATTGGCTTCCTGCTGATGATTTACATTGATTCATAATGTTCTCTGTCATTTAAGTATGCGGCAAACAATAAGGTTATATGATACCCCCTCTTGCATTAAAAGGGGGTGCAAGTCCCTGTCTTAAAGGATGAGACGGATCTGTTCTACACTGATTTTATGATTTCTTCATCATCGCAGTTCCGTCTATCTGAACCGAACCAACATTAAAGGATAATGCGTACTCCTTATAGTCTTCGGAGAACGTACCCGAAAAATACACCGGGTAGTTTCCCTGACTCGACACGGCTGTCACGGAAAATTTCAGGGCATTTCCTTCCAGGGATATATCTGTCATTTCCGTGTTATAAAAATAACCCATAGAATCTGAAAAGGTACCGATAACCTTGCCGCCATTATTGATTAAGGACATGGTGAATTGGTCCCCGTTAACATATTCGCTTTGGGAGACAACCGGACCTGTCCATGTCCCGAAATAATTCAGTGTCTTGACAACCTGGGTTGGATAGAACAAAAAGCAATAGGTGTGCCAGAGTCAGATGCATCAGTGGGGCATAGTGTCCATAAGAAATTATAAAGTATATTTTTAAGATCTATGCCCCTTTTTTCAGCAACCCG
>JAFGIC010000298.1 GCA_016929815.1 Deltaproteobacteria bacterium | reverse complement strand
TCAAGAAGGGTCATGCAGACATTTTCCATGCATGAAGAGCTTACGTGTTTGAGACCCTCTATGGTTACCACCTGGTCTTCTATGGGCTTTGCTATATCAGTTTCTATTTCCGAGGGAGTAGCCCCGGGGTATATCGTTGTAACTGTGATGTAAGGCAGGTCTGTCCTGGGCATAAGCTCCAGACCCAGCTTGCGCGCTGCGTTGAATCCCAGGATTGTCAGGGCGATAATCAGACAGCCCATAGCAACAGGACGTCTTATGGAGGCGTTTGAAAGAAACATCAGTTTTTGTCCTCCCTTAATATTGATATCAGGGAGCCGTCTTCGAGCTGATCCTGTCCCATGGTGACAACAGGGGCGCCTTCCTTGACGTCCCCGGAGACAATCTCAACCCAGCCGTCCATTTGAAGGCCTGTGGTCACCTGCACCATTCTTGCTTTTCTCCCTTCGGCCAGAAAGATGACGTCGCCGCCGGTCCGCTTTAGAAGAGATTTGCGGGGGACCCCTATGGCTTTATGCCGGCCCAGCACCACCTTGATCCTGGCCATTGCCCCTGAAGCCACACCGTCCGGAGGATTATTTATAAGGGCCTTGACCTCAAAGTTTCTGAGCCGGTTGTCTATTGTCGGGCTTCTGTATGTGATGGTTAATTCACCCAGATCAATTTCGTTTACATAGGCATGTAGTATTGTTTTGCCTGTCTTGATTCCAGAGTAATATTCCGCAGGCAGAAACGCGGATATCTCAAGGACCGATGGATCATCTATTCTCAGCACGGGCGTGCCCGCGCCGGCCATCTCCCCCGGTTCCCGGTACCGGGCGCTTATAAAACCGGTTAAAGGCGCCTTAACAATGGAATCCTCCAGGTCCTTTGAGGCGATAATAAGATTGCTTTGCGCCTGTTCTGTCTGCCGTTCCGCCAGATCGGCATTTGCCCGGGCCTCATCAAGGGATGCCTTGAGCTGTTTGAAACGTGTCTCCTGTGATTCAAAGGCGTTTTTTGTGACTGCGCCATCATTCTCGTAGAGACGCCTGAAGCGCTCATAATCCACCCTGGCCTTTTCAAAGTCGGCCTCAGCTTTGGCGACAGAGGCCAGTCTTGCCCTGTGTGTGTATTCGGCGACAGAAACCGATTGCCGGGCGATCTCCACGGCCTGTGTAACCTTGATTCTGTCTGTCTGAAAGAGTCCGGTCTTACCTGCGGTTGCATGATCCCCTTCATCAACATAGATCTCATCAATAACGCCCGGAATACGGGCCGATACAAGCGCAAAATTCTTTGATTCCGCATTGCCGAATGTCTCGACCCCGTCCACAAAACTCATCATCCTGGAAGGGGTGGCAACAACGGAAATACCTGAATTATTGTCATTCAAAGAGTCATCCTTTGAAGCTGAAGCGTCCATTTTCAGGGCGCCTATGATCAACAAAAATACGAATAAAGGGATGATAGTTCCCGTAACAAACCCGATTCTTTTCTGCTTTTTCACTGCTCTTTTCCTTTCTTTATATACCCATTACATCGTTCATGGTGGCAAGAGCCACCTGATATGAATAATCAGCCAGACTTACATTGGCCTCGGCGGCTGCGTATCTGCCGGCTGCATCAAGTTTTTCAGAGGAAGTGGCCATTCCTTCCCGCCAGAGGGCCTGCACCTCCTTTAGATTGGCGGCAGATGCCTCCATCTCCATGCGGGCAAGCATCCCTGCGTCCTTTGTCTGTTCGAGAAAATCCCTTGCCTTGATTACCTCCATCATGATCTTCATGCACGACTGCTCCCTCTCTATCATGGCCTTCATATGCTCCTGTTTTGCGGCCCTGTAATCCTGAACATCCCTGAATCCGTCAAACAGGGCAAGAACGCCTGTAATGCCGTAGCTCAGTATGTTTTCATAGAACTGAAATGAATTGCTGCTGTTGGTGTAATCGCCAAATATGCCTATCATGGGCAGAAAATCAGCTATGGCGATTCTTACAGCATCCTTTTTGATTGAGACATTCCTGTCGGCAATCTTCATCTCAAGCCGGTTGAGCATGGCTGTAAGTATCTGATCAGAAAGTTCCTCCTCAACTGTTGTTAAAGAAGGAGGGCCTTTCAGGGAGATGCCGGCCAGGGGAGAAAGCCCCAGGGCCTCCATGAGTTGGGCCTTTGTCTCGGCCTTAAGCCTTGCATTATCCCTGAGCCTGTTTTCCTGCGACACCAGAAAGGTCCGGGCGTTTTCGAGATCGCTTTTAAGGACAAGCCCTTCGCGAAAAAGGGCCTCAACCTCCTTAAAAAGCGCCTCTGCCTGGTCCACAGACGCCTCAACAGCCTTTTCGGAGGCCTCCTGAGAGAGACATGACAGATACAGTGCGGTTATCTGAAGCCTTATGGCCTGTCTGACCCTTTCGGATAGAAGGGACTGAATGTCAGCGCCCTTTTTAAATGAGTTGTAGATAAACCAGGTTGAAGGGTAAAAGAGGGCCATCTGACCGCTGATCACCTTTTGAGTGATCTGCTTGTCCGATGCTGCTATGGGCGCTCCCCCTCCGATCATCTGCATCTGCTGCTTGTCATGATCCAGCCTGGTGACACTTACCTCAATCTGCGGAAGAAAATAGCCGAAGGCCGCGTTTTTATCTATACGCGCCAGACGGCTGTTTATGTCTGCCAGAAGAATATCCAGGTTGTTTTCAAGGGCGATATCTATACATGTTTCAAGGCTGAGAGGCCCTTCAGAAGGGATATATCTTTCACTCTTTTCAAGGAGCGCGGAAGAGAACTCCTGAGAGTGGGTGTCCCGCATTTTTACAAAATCAGGGGCGCATCCCGAAAGAGACAGGGCGGAGAGTGTGATAATGACAGCCGTAAATAACCCGATTAAATTTGGTTTCATGCGCCTATGGATTCCCCCGGTTTCAGTCATGCCGGGGTGGGCCCCATTCGCCGAAACGTCATTCCCGCGAAGGCGGGAATCCATAAGCACTTGAAAATACTGGATTCCCCGATCCCCGATAACAGCATCGGGATTTTCAACGAGTCGGGGAATGACGGCATTTGTACTCTTATTTTGTTCAACAGTATTGCAGGTCCCGCAAAAAGACGCATTCCCCTGTCTGTCATTCCGGAACTTGATTCCGGAATCCAGTGTTTTCAGGAAGTTACAGACTCCTCCGATTTCAGTCATACAGGGGTGGGCTTTGATTGCGGAATCCTCAGTTTCCAGGCGCTTATGGATTCCCGCCTGCGCGGGAATGACGTCTCTGGGGCTCTTTGGGTGTTCAGCAGTATTGACGATCCCGCAAAAAGACGCATTCCCCTGTCTGTCATTCCGGAACTTGATTCCGGAATCCAGTCTTTTCAGGTAGTTATGGATTCCCCCGGCTTCAATCATGCCGGGGCACGCCTCTTTCGCGGAAATGGCGGCCTTTGAGCTTTTTGCGGGCTCATCATGATTAACATTAAAAATCAATTGCTTGCCTCCATTATCATCTTATTTATGTTTTCTATTAGAATATTATAGGT
>JAFGIC010000297.1 GCA_016929815.1 Deltaproteobacteria bacterium | reverse complement strand
TGTGCGAAACCTTTCATGGTGGCTCCTTGCAATGTGCTAAAAAAGAGAGCGGGTCTCCCTCACGGATAGTATATCATCTCGTTGGGGACCCACCCATTTCTCTTTATTATTGGATTATTTACCGGACGCGGCTTTTACCAGACGATCTATAAAATCAGAACCAAATTTTGGCCTAAATTGATCATACACCGCTGCAGTTGCCTTCCGCAATGCAGGAACATCAGCATTGTTTACCGCCACGCCGGATGCTTTAACCTCTTCAAGCAATTCGTTCTGCAGTTTATTATTCTCCTGGCGATGCACTTTCGCAAATCGAAGAGCAGCTTCGCTAAGGATAGATTTATGATCATCAGAAAGGGTTTTCCACACTGATTCTGATACAATAAGAGGGCACATCTCATATTTATGGTTAGAGAGTGACAAGAATTTCTGTACTTCATGGATATTGGAGAAGTAGATATTGGTAACAGGATTTTCCTGTCCGTCAAAAACACCCTGCTGCAAGGCTAAGTAAAGTTCACCAAAAGCAAGAGGAGCCGGATTAGCACCAAGGGTCCTGAATATTGCAAGCGTAATCTCGTCTTCCGGGGTTCGTATTTTTAATCCTTTAAGGTCCTCCGGGTTCTGAACAGGTCGAACATTATTGGTGATATGCCTGAACCCGTTATCCCAATAGGAAAGGACCCTGATCCCCTGATCAATCAAAGGCTCGGCCAGTTCCTTTCCGATATCTCCATCCAAAACACTGTATGCGTTCTCCGGTTTTTCAAAAAGAAAGGGCATTCCTATAGCTGACATTTTCTCGTTGTATGTTGCTACCGGTCCCTGGGAGTTGATACTCAGATCAAGGGTTCCCATGGAAACAGCCTCTGCCATCTGCCTGTCATTTCCAAGAGTTTCACTGGGAATAACTTCGACCTTTAGCGTTCCTTCAGATTCTTTATCAATCCACTCGGCCATTTGCACAGCCACCGTATGCCTGGGGTTCGACGGAGCAGCGCCATGCCCCAGGGTCAAGGTCAGAGGTCCGTCTGCTTCGCTGTCGCCTTGTCCGCCGGCAAAGACAATTCCGCTTGCAAGTATGCCAACCATAATAAACACAAGTACCTTTTTCATCTCATCCTCCTTGGATATTAACGGTGATAGCAATACCACCGCTGTTTATAAGTAGGATATCCCATATTTAACAGCTGTCAAGTTTAAATTTCAACGTTACTGGGATTTTTTTTGTTTACGTGCGTTTTCATGCAAAAAATCAGAGATTAGATTGGTATTCGTTTAGTATGTATTTGTTATTAATACTTAAATACGGATGAATTTCTGCCAGATATCAAAGGATCGGTTTATTTCCTCTATGGCACTTTTTCTGTCACGGTCTTTTAGTGCCTTGAGAGTTTCCTTGTGTCCACGCACAGCATCGGAAAAGCCTTCCCTGTCAGAAAGATGGTTCCGCATTGAACTTTTCACGAGCCGCATTATTACATTTGCAAGGGCCATAAGTGCCTGATTTCCGGTTGACTCCACAATTGCCATATGAAAATCAATATCACATTGCACAGCTTCGTCTATTGAAAAAGAATCCTCATCCTGCAGCTTCTCTATCTTATCCGAGAGAATTTCGAGCTCCTTGATCCGATTATCACTAATTCGTGAAATCAGCAGCTCCACTACTCCGACCTCAAAAACCTTGCGCAGTTCCACAAGCTCGTGAGGTTCCTGTATGCGTGCGATCAGAGCGAATAACAGTATTTCAAAGGCATTCGACCCGCCGGCAGAAACATAGCTGCCGTCACCCTGACGGCGTTCTACGAATCCGAGAACCTGCAGAACCTTCATGGCCTCACGAACAGAGTTGCGACCGGCTCCTATCTGTTCGGCGATTTCTGCATCTGAAGGCAAACGATCACCAACCTTGAGCGCACCGCTGATCAATTGATCAAGAAGCTCTTTTAGCACCGCGTCACTGATATGAGCACGATCTATCTGATTTAAAGTTAAGGCCACGAAATGAGTGTAAGCAGATTTTCCAGTTAGGTCAATTCAAAATCCTGCATCAAACACCATAAAATCCTACATTTAACCTTGACAAAAGATAAATATGGGATATCCTACATTTGTAGATTTTAGAATATTATCTGCCAAGATGCAATAAAACCAGGAAAGGAGTGAAGACTATGTTCGATTTAACTGGAAAAACTGCCCTCGTCACGGGCGCTGGATCACCCCGTGGCATTGGACGATCAGTCGCACTGGCACTTGCGGGCCTTGGGGCCAAGGTTTATGTCGGTGATATCAATCTGCAGGGAGCCAAACAGGTGGCTCAAGAGATCATAAACAAAGGAGGGGAGGCAAAAGCCGGGAAGCTTGACATTACCTCCGCTGAGGACAGAGCACGGGTTCTGAAAGATATTTATGCTTCATGGGTAAAACTGGACATTCTAGCCAATATCGCAGGGATAACGCAACCGGTTACTGTGCTTAATACAACAGAAGAGGACTTTGACCGAATAATCTCTGTGAATCTCAAGGGTACTTTTTTCCTTACCAAGGACGCCCTCCCAAAGATGATTGAAAACGGCTACGGGCGCGTAGTCAATATGAGTTCCGTTTCAGCAAAAAGAGGAGGAGGAGTCTTTGGAGGAGCCCATTATTCTGCCGCAAAAGCTGGAATTCTTGCTTTTTCAAAGGCTTTATCCAGAGAAGTTGCTCATCACGGCATAACAGTAAACTCAGTTGCTCCAGGATTAGCTGCTACCGATATTCGCGGCGGCCTGGAAGGTCCTGAGGAACAGGCAAAAATGTCAGCTGATATCCCATGCAAACGACTGGCAACTACGGAAGAAATTGCGGCTGCTGTCTGCTACCTGGCATCTGAAGAAGCAGGGTATATAACCGGTGAAGAGATCGATATTAACGGTGGATCCCACATGGACTAAGTCTCAACACTTCTGAAGTTAAAGGAGCATTCAAAAACTATGGACAAAGATACAATTACGTTGCTGCAGTCAAAAGCCCGCGAAATACGCAGCCATGTGCTCAAGATGGTGTATAAGGCCCAGTCAGGTCATATCGGCGGGTCCTTCTCGGAAGCTGATATTATTGCGACACTATACTACCACATACTAAAATTAAATCCGCAAAAACCAAAATGGGACGGTAGAGACAGATTTGTTCTATCAAAGGGCCATGCCTGCCCTGCCCTTTATGCCGTTCTGGCAATGAAGGGCTACTATGGTTTGGAAGAACTTGATACTTTACGGCAATACGGAAGCTTACTTCAGGGACATCCGGTTATTAAAACACCAGGCATAGATATGACATCCGGGTCTCTGGGGGTGGGGTTCGCATCTGCTGTCGGCATTGCCCTGGATGAAAAGATTGCAAAACGAGATGATTACCAGGTGTACACAATACTTGGAGACGGTGAACTGAATGAAGGGATAGTCTGGGAGGCTGCACAAACCGCAAACAAGTATCGTCTCAATAACCTTGTAGCAATTGTTGACCGCAACAAAATTCAGAATGACGGCCGCTCAGACGACATAATGCCGGTTGAACCTATCGATAAGAAATTTGAGGCTTTCGGGTGGAAAACCTTGAAAATCGACGGTCACAATATGGAAGAAATTGTTTCCGCTCTTGAAACTGCCAGAAATTACCAGGAAGGCCCGGTTTGCATAATTGCATACACGATAAAAGGTAAAGGAGTAAGCTTCATGGAAGATGACTACTACTGGCATGGAAAAGCTCCGAACCAGGAACAATTCGAACAGGCCATGAAGGAACTGCAAGGGGGGGCCGCATGAAACCAATTGCAGCAAAAATACCGACCCGACGGTCATTCAGTGACCGGCTTGTTGAATATGGTGCTCAGGAGAAGGACTTTGTTGTCCTGGAGGCTGATGTCGGTCATTCAACATATACATACCTTTTTGGTGAAAAATACCCGGACAGGTATTTTAACCTTGGCATTGCAGAGATGGGGATGTTTTCCACAGCGGCCGGAATCGCTTCCGGCGGACGTACTGTGGTGGCCTCTTCATATGGCGTATTCATTACAATGAGGGCTTTGGAGGCAATCAGATCCTTTATCTGTTATCCAGATCTTAACGTCAAGATCCTCTCCTCACACGGCGGATTAACAGCCGCGATTGACGGCGCCACTCATCAGGCAACCGAAGATATTGCCAACATGAGTACCCTGCCAAACATGAAAGTCCTGGTCCCTGCGGATACTGCAGCGGCAGCTGCTGCTTTAGAGATTGCCATGACCACTCCAGGACCGGTTTTCACTCGGCTTATGCGGGATCCCTTATTTGATATCTATGATAAAGGTGAAAAATTCGTCATAGGGGGCAGTAAAACAGTCAGAAACGGAAAGGACGTAACTATTGCCTGTTACGGAGACATGGTTTTTCAGGCACTGGAAGCTGCAGAAATCCTCCTCCAGGAAGGCATCGATGCCGAGATAATTGATATGTACAGCATCAAGCCTTACGATCAGAAGGCGATTCTTGAATCTACTGTGCGCACCGGTGCGCTTGTTGTTGTGGAAAATCATCAGAAAAAGAACGGACTCGGGTATGAACTCGCCCACCTGTTGCTGTCCAACCGAAAATACGTTCCTTTTACATCCCTTGGCATAGCCGATTCATTCGGCGAAAGCGGTGATTATTACAAACTGTTGAACAAATTCGGTCTTTCCTCAGGTCATATAGCCGAAGCAGTGCGCCAATTGAAAGTTTAAGCAAACATACCTAAAACCAGCCGGGGTCCATCGAGAAGCCGGCTGGTTATTTCCAAAATTATCCCCCTATTCCACCGGCTCCAGAACGGCTCTGATTCTGCGCACCCCCGCGGAAGATGACTGTTCCTTCTGGATCCTGAAGTGTCCCAGTTCTCCCAGATGGGTTACATGGGGACCACCGCAGACCTCTTTGGAATAATCACCCATCGTGTAGACCTTAACTTTTTCCTCGTACTTGTCTCCGAAGAATGCCAAGGCGCCGTCCTTTTTGGCATCCTCCAGGGTCATGACCTCGACAGTGACCGGAAGGTCCCGCCTGATCTGTTCGTTAACCATATCCTCGACGGCCTTGATCTCTTCCGGGCTCATCTTGTCGGGATGGGAAAAGTCAAAACGCAGCCGTTCAGGGGTAATGTTGGACCCTTTCTGGCTGACATGCTCTCCCAATACGGTGCGCAGGGCTTTGTGCAGCAGGTGCGTGGCTGTATGCAGCCTGGTCGTCAGTTCGGATTGATCGGCAAGACCGCCTTTGAAGGTTTTTTCCGCCCCTTTTTTTGATGCTTCCTGATGCTTTGCAAAGGCCGCGTCAAAACCCTCACGATCGACGGAAAAACCGTGTTCAGCCGCCAGCTCCTCCGTTATTTCCACAGGGAAACCGTAGGTGTCATAGAGCTTGAAGGCAAGACGTCCGGGAATCTGCCGCTTGGGGTTTTTCTCAAGACTCGGCAGGAGCTTTTCAAACTCGTGTTCCCCCTTCTGCAGGGTCTTCAGGAACTTCTCCTCTTCCGAGGTAAGTTCCTTTAAAATAAACTCCATCTTCCCTGCAAGTTCGGGGTAGACCTCCCGGTACATATCAATGACAACCCTGGCAGGCCGGGCAAGAAAAGCTCCTTCGATTCCCAGCTTCCGTCCATGCCGGCTCGCCCTGCGAATCAGCCGGCGAAGGATATATCCCTGTCCCAGGTTGGAAGGGGTAACCCCCCTGGGATCGCCGATGATAAAAGTGGCGGTTTTTACATGGTCCGCGACAATACGGATAGAGGTATCAGCCTCGTCCCCGCCTCCGTAGGCAATACCGGAGACCTGGGTGATCTTTTCGATAATCGGAGTAAAAAGCTCAGTCTCATACACTGAAACCTTGCCCTGAAGGATGGTTATTGTCCGCTCTATCCCCATGCCCGTATCGACACACTTCCGCTCCAGCTTTGCATAATTTCCGTCGGTCTGCTTGTTATATTGCATA
>JAFGIC010000296.1 GCA_016929815.1 Deltaproteobacteria bacterium | reverse complement strand
TTAATTTAGAAAAATTATGCCTATCTATGAATATGAACATAAGGGCAGGTATTGTACGCTTGGAAAAGTCTTTGAGATCGAACAATCTTGTAATGAAACTCCTCTTACACATTGTCCTAATTGCGGGAGACCGGTCAAAAAGCTTATTTCAATGACCTACATCAATACGCCAAAAACAAACAGCGAATTAAGAGACATGGGTTTTACGAAATTAGTAAGAAGGGATAACGGTGTCTATGAAAATGTTACCGCGCGCCATGGAGAAAGCAGATTGATGCTTCGCGACCATCCGGAGACCTATCCGAATTTGAAAAAGACTATCAGGGACTGAAATATAGCCTCATTTATCGTTCTCTTCCGGATCGTCCGTCCTTTTCAGGCAGGGGAATGCCCAGTTTTTTCATCCTGCGGAAGAGGGTAGTTTTATGGATGCCCAGATCCCTTGCTGCTGCAATACGGTTGTAGTTATTACGTTCCAGGGCGCTGCGTATGGATTGGGCGTCAAGAAGGTCATGTGCGGAGGGTGCATCGATCTTTTCGCGTACCGGCATGCACCTGGACATCAGTGCTTCCGGCAGATGTCCGACGCTGATGAACCCGTCATTGCAGAGGATAAATGAGCTTTCTATAACATTTTCCAGCTCCCTGACATTTCCGGGCCAGTCATGAGCCAGAAGAAGAGAGAGCGCTTCAGCATCGATGCCCTGGACCGATTTGCCCTGAAGACGGTTGAATCGCATGATAAAATGATCTGCAAGAAGCGGGATATCCTCCTTGCGCTTTCTTAGTGGAGGGAGTTCTATTCGCACCACGTTTATACGATAATAGAGGTCCTCTCTGAATTCGCCCTTGCGCATAAGTTCCGTCAGGTCCTTATTAGCAGCCACGATAACCCTCACATCAGCCTGTTCCGACCGGGTCGCGCCCAGAGGTTCATAGATGCGGTCCTGAAGGACACGCAAAAGCCGAACCTGGAATGCCTGGCTTATGTCTTCAATCTCGTCCAGAAACAGAGTCCCTCCCCTGGCGAGGGCAAATCTCCCGGGCTTATCTCTTCTGGCATCGGTAAATGCCCCTGCCTTATAGCCGAAAAGCTCGGATTCAAGGAGGGCGTCAGGCAGCGCCCCGCAATTGACCGCCAGAAAAGGCCCCTTGCTTCTTGTGCTCAAGTCATGAATTGTGCGGGCTACAAGTTCCTTGCCGGTTCCGGTTTCGCCCAATATCAATACCGTACTAGGGCTGACGGCGATAGCAGGCAGGATCTCAAATATGCGCTGCATCAAAGCACTCCTGCTCACCAGATCGCCGAGGCTGTTCCGCCCGGCGAGTTCCCTTCGCAATGCCTCCACATCCGAAAGGTTTCTAAAGGTCTCGGCACCGCCTGTTATCCTGCCTTTAGAATCGCGTAGAAGGGCCGTTGAAACGCTGATGGGGATGCGGTTGCCGTTTGCGTCTATTATATATCCGGACTTGCCGATTATGGGTTTTCCGGTCCTCATGGTCTCCTTAAGGGCACAGTCATCCCCGCACATGCTTGACCGGAATACCTCAGAGCAATTTCTGCCGATTGCCTCATCTCTCGGAACGCCTGTAATTTCCTCTGCAGCTCTGTTGAATGAGGAGATGTGCCAGTCGGGACCAACAGTGAAGACGCCGTCCGAGATGCTTTCGAGGATGGCCTCGGTAGCCGTAAGTACAGGCTTTGCTATTTTCCTTTTTGTTTCCAATTAACTCTTTGACTATAGAATAAATTCTATAAAGTTGTTTTACATCAGCTTGTGTGTGCTTCCTGACGAATTAAGGAAGAAGCTGTCTTTGAATTCAGACGAGAGCCTGGCTGATGCCTCAAAACCGGTGCAATGTGATACACCCAGTTTTTTTATGCCTATTTTCTTTAGTTCATCTATGGTTTTATTGAGTCTTTCCTGGGACGCGCTTATCAGGTGTGTGCCTCCCACAACGGAATAGATCCGTTTATCGCCTGTTATCTTCTGAAAATGCATTATAATGTTGATCATGCCGCGATGAGCGCAGCCCAGGAATACGGCAAGCCCCTTATCTGTCTTTATCGCAAGGGAAAGATCATCCTGAAAATTGTCCTGAACGAGATTTTTATTCTCTATCTTATAGAGGGCCCGGTCGGTCTCTTCATAACCGGTTACAAAGGGTACTTCTCCGGATGTTACGATGTTTTCCGTAATCCATACCGGTTTATCCGAAAAAATAAAATGCGCCCCCAGACCCTCAAGCTGCTCACGCATAAAGGGGATGCCTATGTATCGTTTGTTGTTTTCTCTGATGCTATATTTTGCCTCCCAGATGGAAGGATGCGCTATTATATCTATTGCATCATTTCTCCGTGCGAGTATATCCTTCAATCCCCCTGTATGGTCGAAGTGTCCGTGACTCAGGACTATCAGATCGATAGTCCTGAGATCAATGCCTGCAAGATGCGCGTTGTATGCGGCGGAAAAACCTGCTCCGGTGTCAAGAAGGATTCGTTTATTATCCGCTTCGATCAGTATGCTCAAGCCCCACTCTGCCAGAAAATTGCGGGTAGCGGTGTTTTCAGTCAACGTGAAAATATTGATGTTCATAAAAACTCCCATCTCATTTTTTAATTATGGTCAAGAGTCTTATGCCCTTTATCTGTCTGAAATTTGCCCCCTGGCTGACACATCTGAGGGCAGTTTCACTGTCTATTACCATTGTGCCTGAGACAGCGTCCACGCCGTATTCAAGAAGGACAGGCGAAAGAGGAGTTGAATCGCCAAGCACAACCACATAGGCATCGGGCCTGCAAAGGGAAAGCAGGTAGTCCATTGTGTGGTTGGTCAGCGCGGTTCCCGTAATCCCAACTACATCTGCATCAGGTAAAACATTATCGGCCTTATCTTCTCCGAGATCACCTTCCCTTGGATTCTTTTCAACAATATGGAGGTCTTTTGCCGTCTCCTTTATTTTGGTTATAAATGGAAAGTGGCCTATGATGACGACCTTTTTGTTTTCAGACTTTTCAGCGATAAGGTCTCCCGCATTCAGCTCAATGCATTTCGATTCATCGATATCCAGAAGAGAATTGATTGATGCCATGCCTATGGCCGCTTCAAGGATGCTGTCCGAAAAAGACATCTTTACAAGCTCTGATACGCTTTTTTCCAGGAGACGTCCGGGTTCTTTCACCATTGGCGGATCCTGTTTTAATGCGTCTTTCGGAAGCGAGGCTGCAAGGCCGCATCGCCTGGTAAGGACGCCGGTATGAAACATGCCCTGGCGTATATCCCTTACTTCGGCATTCAGGTTAAGTGTTGAGATGATGTCATTTAAAATATCCATTTATTTACATTCCCTTTATTCGCCTGAGCGTTTTGATCATATCATCAGCATCATTTTTATCCGGCCTTTTCGGAAGCTGAGTCATTACTCCGAGCCCCTCGCTTGCCTCGTGGAAATCACCTGCCGACAGTCCGCTTACCACGGCGAAATTGATCATACAATTGATCTTCAATATCCCTTTTACCAGTTCAAGCCCTGTCATGTCGCCCAGGTCTTCATCAGTCACAACCAGATCAATAGCCTTGTCGGCAACTTCGGCCAAGGCCTTTTCCCCGGAATCGGAAAGCTCCAGTTCAATATCTCCATTTCCCTTCAATGCAGAAATCAGATCTCCGAAGTTTTTTTCATCCCGGTTTACTACCAGAATTTTAATCATGTTATTCTCCTTATTCGGCAAAGTCCGGAAAAAATACATCCCTCTTCAGGGGCGATAATCCACATATCCTTCCGGGGATAGATGGAGGGGTCTTCCGGATTAATAGCATATGCCGTTCATCACTGAAAACCCTGCTTTAAATCTTGCGTGCCTTTGCCCTGCACCTTGCCTTTATCTACCAGTGTCCTTCAGCGTTGGCGTCATCGGCAAAAGGCAGCTTTCCGTCAAGGAATGTCTTAACCGCATCTCTTATGGAGCCGGATGCATCGTTTGCCACTTTTACGCCTGCGGCATTTAAGGTTTTAAAGGCATTGGGGCCGCAGAATCCGGTAAGAAGGACATCGGCGCCCTTGTCGGCTATATTGCTTGCAGCCTGTATCCCTGCACCGTTAAATGCGTTTAGATTTTCCTTGTTGTCAAGCACCTCGAAATCCATTGTCTCCGAATCCACAATAATTATATAGACGGCCCTGCCGAAGCGAGGATCGACCGGGGAATCAAGGTCTTTTCCCTGTGATGTAACAGCAATCTTCATTTTATTTCTCCTTCCTCTCAGAGGCCTCCGCCTCCGCCGCATACCTGGTCGTCCTCTATTATAGGCAGTTTGCCGTCAATAAGATCTTCAACAACCGGCCTTATCTCCGGCCGTGTCGCGTCATAATAGACGTTTATCCCAACCTGCCTGAAACCCATAAGGGGCCTGGTGCCTATCCCTCCGACGATAAGGGCGTTTACATTATTCTGCGACAGCAGATTGACGGGCACCATACATCCTCCCTGGACGTGGTCCTGGTTGGATATGGTGCTCACATTTTCTATCTTTCCGTCCTTTACGTCAATAAAGGTAAAGACGTCACAATGTCCGAAATGGCCTGATCTATGGCCGTCAAGACCGCCTGATCCCATTGAGGGGACTGCTATCCTACCATCTTTCATCTAATAATTCCT
>JAFGIC010000295.1 GCA_016929815.1 Deltaproteobacteria bacterium | reverse complement strand
GATGCCTCAAGACCGTAAAAAATAACGGTCAAAAATAACAAAGCGGCAAGAAAGCGCGTACTGACTTCATTATCGTAAACGTAAATTTCAAAGGGGAAAGGGTTAAAAAGCAGAAGTGATAAAATAATAAGAAATACAAGGGAGAATATCAATCCCTCTTTTTTACCCAAAAAGAATATAAAAACAATCGGAAAGGGGAAAAGCCAATACACTACGGTCCCGTTTCCTGAGCCTATCGATATGGAGTATAAAAGGCCTGCGCTTAACAGAAATAAAACCGACCGATAAACCAGTATATCAGCGTTGAATTTATTAATACCTATAAAACCGGCGATTAAAATAAGACATATCAGGATGTCTATAAGCATTTCCAGCCTATCACCCTCAATAAAATCAACTATTGAAAAGGTCAGATTCATGGATAAGGCCAGGACAATACATAAATAGGCAAAAAGACGTTTTCTTGTTTTATTCAATATCTCTGCTTCCATTTTTTCCTTATATAAGATTTTATAATCATTTTTATTGCATCAAATTCTGCACATTGAAGACCCCAAGTACCACTCGGTATGATAACCATCAGGGTCTTCGTTAATAAATATCCTTCCGGCCTTCGTAGGACAGATGTCGGTCAGGATCGATCTCCTTTGACAGGGCTACACCATGCTGAACAAAATATATAGTCATTGTGAAGGCACCTCCTTTATGAAATATGTGTTTTTAAATGCTGCAGCAGATTTCTTCAATCGTTGTTTTGTGTTGTTCTAGGGATTCAAATTAAATAAGAGCATAGCCTATTATTGGACGCGCAGCATATTAACGGGAAAGACTTCCTTAAGTGGCTACCCATAAAGGGGATATCAGGCGGGAAATCTTCTAACAGTTTCTAATTGTTTTGCAACACAACTAAAGTCAATCCGCAGGTATCTCAGAGAAAGCCCTTATAGAGAAAAAGCTATTAAGTGTCCATCCGAAAATACCACTTTTCGTATTCAAGCTGTCAGCCTTCGGCATTCAGCTCTCAGCAAAAACCTATTGATTCTATGGCTTAGCTGCATGCTGATCGCTGACTGCGATACGACTGAGTCCTTCGATTATACTCAGGACCATGAGCTTGTCGAATGGCTCGTCAAAGTCTGAGAGCTCCACCCATAAGTGCCTTATTTATGGATGAACACTATTTAGCTTTTTTGCCGCATAACTCCACCACCTCTGAAGGATGGCTGACCAAGGCCTTTGCGCCGTTTTCAATCAGTTCGTCCGATGAACGGAATCCCCATAGGGCTCCCACAGGATGCATCCCGGCAGCGCAGGCAGTCTGCATGTCCGTACCAGTGTCTCCCAGGTAAAGGAAGGATGCCGGGGCAATTCCCATACGGCGGGCGATCATTAAGGCACCCGCCGGATCAGGTTTATGCGGGACTGATTCCTTAATCCCCAGAACGACTTCAAATTCCCGGTAGGGGAAGAATGCTTCAACACAATTCTGCGTGAAGTCGTGCGGTTTATTGGAGAAAACCGCAATTCTGAGGCCGCGCTCCTGGACAAGATCCAGCATATCCTCGATGCCCGGATATAAAGATGTTTCAATATTCCAGGCCTTGTCATATTCATGGTTGAATTCATCCACGCAGACACGGATAAGAGAGGCATCCTGATTTTCCGCGGGCAGAGAACGCGCAATCAGAGTCTGTATGCCGTTCCCTACAAAGTACCTGTATTCATCCATGGTGTGAACTGGAAAATTTCGCCTGGATAAAACCCTGTTAACAGTATTGCCGATATCATTCAACGTATTCAGCAATGTCCCATCAAGATCAAACAATATCGCCTTATATTTCATCATAACAATAAACTAATATATTATACTTCTAATTTTAAGCCATTGCATCATTTTTTTGTCAAATGACAACAGGTTCATGGCGGGACTTGTTGACGGCAACCGATAATACCGTATCTCATAATTAATTCCGGTAAGCCAAGGCGAAACCCTTTTACGATATTCCTTTTCCGCCTTTGCACCGTTAAAAAAAACATACCGGATATCCGGGTACATATTATAAAAAGAAATAAAATCATTTTCAACAATCGTTTTACTTAGGATTCCCGTATCAAGGCTGCCCCGCCTCTCACATGATTTTATGACATCCCAAAGGGCTATCTTATTTTCTTTTAAGATGTTTATCCTGTCTTTGTAGTTTAATCCCTCATTAAACCCGAACAGGGTGCCCATGATCTTCCAGAATAAATTTCTGGGGTTTGCATAATATTCTCGTTTTTTTAAGGATTTCCCCCCGGGCATGGAGCCCAGGATCAACACTCTGGCATCTTTTCTCCCTTTGGGAGGGAACCCTTTCTTCAAATTCATCTCATTGTAAATATGGTTTTATCAGACCTGCGAGGCCACAAAGAATGCGCTGCGTATGGTCTTTTGCAGGGTGCCGTTCCGTCCTGTACAGTCGCCGAGAAGAAGTACCTCGTCTGCCGAGCCTATGAACTCCTCTGCCTCATCCATCCTCGGCTTTAGGCCGGAAAAGATCACAATACTGTCGGCCTGGATGGATTTCTCGGTTCCCTTTGAATCCGTATAGGTTACCTTTCCTCCGGTAATGCTCTTAACTGTAGCCTCAAGGACATAACTGAAATTAGGGTGATTCTTATATATAGCGATCTGGTTGGCCATATTGTGGGCGCCTATATATTCCGGCTCCACCATCTCCTTCGAGCTTGTAAGCACTGTTACCTTATGTCCGTCCTTGGCGATGCCTATTGCGGCCTCTGTGCCTATCTTTCCAGCGCCGATCACAACCACATTCTTCCCAAGAGCCTTCTTGTTGCTGTAAACGGTTAAGATGTCGAAGACATTATCGGCATTCGCGCCGGCCATCTTGGAAATAACAGGCTCCGCTCCGGTTGCAACCAGGACCGTGTCATACCCCTTCGCCTTAATCATCTCAGGCGTTGCAGTTGTTTTTAACTGCACTTCAATCCCGGCCTTCTTCACCTGGTTGATAAGATAATCCTTGAAGACTTTGTGATTCCATCTCCACTGGCTGTAGTCCGAGAACT
>JAFGIC010000294.1 GCA_016929815.1 Deltaproteobacteria bacterium | reverse complement strand
CTTCGGCAGGAATAGAATATCAGCAATATGTATTCTATTGATGTTAACTCCATAAGAAATTCTGTTTTTTGGCGATAGCCTGAGTTTATTTTCCTCTATCGGTATCTCCCGATAGAGGAAAAATTAAATACACTCTGCGAACTCTGCTACTCTGCGGTGAATATATTTGCCTTGAATTATAAACCATCATAGTTCAACTGCTAATTTGGAGAAGAACCTCATATTCTTATTGAGCATAGGATATAAATAGTGTTCATCCGAAAACACCAATTTTCGGATTCAAGCTGTCAGCCTTTAGCCTTCAGCTTTCAGCAAAAGCTTTTTAATTCATTGAGTTAGCTGACTGCTGATAGCTGACCGCTGAACGCTCCATCCATAAATGCCTTCTTTATGGATGGACACTAGTTATACGCTGAATCAAGACAAAGACAACCACATTTACCTGAAACGGTTTCAATGTCTGACCTTCAAAAGCTTCAATGCGCCTGGAAGATTGGTCGAGATTATGCTGTCCCCTTTTATTTCTTTATCAGTCCTTGAAATCAGGACCATCGTGTCGAAGCCGATCATTTCCGCGGTCTTTTTCAACCTGTCCAATTCGTTTTGACCGGGCGATCCGGTCAGTTTTATCTCGAATGCCCATTTCTTGCCCTCAAGGACCAGTACCAAATCCAGTTCATATCCGTCCGAGGTCCTGAAAAAATACGGCTCATAATTGCGCCCTTGTGAATCAAGGCAGGCCAAGACCTGTTCGACGACAAAACCTTCCCAACTATGGCCCACCCAGGGCTGATTGAGCAATTGATCAAAATTATCTACACCCAACAGACTATGTAAAAGCCCGGTGTCGCGCCAATATACCTTGGGACTTTTTACAAGCCGTTTTTTTATATTAGCGTAATACGGCTGCAGTCTTCTCAGCAGATAGACCTGCTCAAGGAAGTCCAGATAGGAATTTACGGTATGATATGACAGTCCCATGCTCTTCCCGATCTGAGAGGCATTCCACTGCGTTCCGTGAATTGCTGATGTCATTTTGAAAAACCGCTGTGTAACCCGCGGGGCAGCTGCCAGCCCCCAATGGGGAAGGTCTCTCATTGCAATGAGGTCAAGATAGTTCCTTTGCCATAGAGGAAACATCCCTTCTTTGATAATGCCTCCTTCCGGGAAACCGCCCATAAGCCACAGTTTATCCAGAGCCTTCTTCCCCAACTCCTCAAGAAAGATCGGCGAGAGTTCGGTTACGGCGATCCTGCCGGCCAACGATTCCGAGACCTGCTTCATGAGGGCAGGAGAAACGGAGCCCAGGATCAGAAAACGGCCGTTTTTTGATCTTTTGGCATCGATTGCGTTTCTTATTCTGGGAAAGATCTCCGGGAAAGTCTGCGCCTCATCAAGAATTATCATATTATTTGTTTGAACTGCGCTGCTCCATTGCAGATCAAGCCGCAGTCTTTCCTGGTCGATCTCAAGGTCATAATAAGCCCCGGAAAAGGTTTTTGCCAGGGTGCTTTTCCCGGACTGCCGTGGCCCTAATAAGGCAACAGCCGGAAACTGTTTCAACCTGGCCACGATAACATCTTTTAATTTTCTATTAATCATAATTTGCATTATAGAATACTATTTCTATTTTGCAAGATTATTTTCATCCATCCGGATACCCTGATCCTGTCTGAAAACTTGCTCAATTTTCTGAACCCCGATTTCCGGATTCTTCCTTTCCCTCTTCAGGCGGTTTTTCACCGGGGCCATCATTAGCCTTCCGCGCACCAGTTCATTAAACGAAGGCAGATCGCCCGTCCTTTGACCGACTTTGGAGGCTAAGCCCTTCGACTCAGTAATAGAATAGTGCATGGATTATATAAAGCTATGGATTGACGTTAGCTCAATTGTAAATTATCTTTTAACAAAATAAAGCCATTCTTAATTTCCCTATTTTTTCGAGTTATGAAAACTGCAAAGGAATATACATGATAAAATCAGGTGTTCCGAATAAATTCAGCATCAGGACCATCGTGCCTGACAATTCTTCACCGGCGGCATCAGACCTTCTGGCAAGCCGCTCCGGCCTTTCCAGGTCCCGCATTAAGGACGCCATGAATAAAGGCGCGGTCTGGCTGAAGAGAAAGGGGCTGGGCCGCATGCGTCTGAGAAAGGCCTCCTTTGTCCTGAAAAAAGGGGACGAGATCGAGCTCCATTATGATCCCGGGGTCCTTTCCGTGAATCCCCCTGACGCGGCATGCCTGAAGGACTACGGGCAATACAGCATATGGTTCAAGCCCTCTGGCCTCCTCACCCAGGGCACGGATTTCGGAGATTATGGAACCATCCTAAGACAGGCGGAGTTGTACTTCAAATCCAGGCGCAAGGTTTTTCCTGTGCACAGGCTGGACCGGGAGGCGGCAGGCCTTATCCTGATCGCCCATTCAAGAAAGGCCACAGCTGCACTTTCCCGACTCTTTGCCGAGCACAGGGTCGTCAAACGCTATCAGGCAGAGGTCCTTGGTCTGCCGGAAAAGGATGAAGGGATCATCACAGACCCGATAGACGGAAAGGCAGCGGTCTCCAGGTATCGCGTTATCGCCCGCAATCCCGAGGAGAACACATCTACATTGCTGATTGAAATAGAGACAGGCAGGATGCATCAGATCCGGCGTCACCTGGCGGGTGCAGGCCATCCGGTAATGGGCGACCCGCGTTATGGCGCGGGCAATAAGGATGGAAGGCCCATGAGGCTTACCGCTTGCGAGCTCCGCTGGCGCTGCCCCGTTACAGGCGAGGAAAGAGAGATCTCATTGTGAAATAAAGAAATCATGACCACCCGTGAGGCAGGCGGTCATGATTGGTCATTTTTAAACGAACAGTATAAATTAATTCCCTTTTTTAAAAATAAGGTCAATTTATTTCCCCGCTCCGGTTTTTATAGTGCAGCCGGTGATATCACCTATCCAGGAAATGAAGCCTTCGGTATCATCATCCTGGCAGTGTCCCGCGTCCCAGAACAGCCATGCATCCACGTCCCTGTTGCGGCTCTCAAGGCCTGCAGCCAGGTTGGCAACGATTACCGAGAGTCCGCTTTCAGTGGAACCCGCGCGGATCCACCAGTGTTCGGCGCAGCCGGGATTGTCCTGGCCTATGAAATACATCGGGTTCATCATGTTTACCACTGTCTGCAGTTCGCCGTCAATCCTTGCGTCCTTGTTGCCTGTGCTCAGTTGCAGGGTGAAATCGGTGAAGTGTCTGGCGTCGGTGGTCCTGTTGCCGAACAGGATCGTCTCGGGCGATGTCATTCCCAGGTCATCAAAGGCCGGAACGTCCTTGATCCTCTAGGTGGTGGCGACAAAATCCCAAAATGTAAAGACCGCGCT
>JAFGIC010000293.1 GCA_016929815.1 Deltaproteobacteria bacterium | reverse complement strand
GGAACAGGCAATGATAAACCTGAAGGCCGGTCTCGCGGAGCAGGCAGGGTTTCTTGACGGGCTTGAAGGCATTTCTCTGCCGGAGTCCTTCGAGATAATATTCAATGATGCAGGCGACAATATTATTGATCCGAAAGCGGTCAAGAGTTCCCTGGAAAAGATTAAGGGTATTGATGAGGTGCAGTACAGCCAGCAATGGGCGGAGCGTTTCGAGGGCATGATGGATATATTCAGGATAACTGGGATTGCGATAGGCGCGCTGCTTTGTATGGCTGTTCTGTTTATAATAAGCAATACCATAAAATTGACAATATATTCCCGAAGAGATGAGATTGAGATATATAAACTTATGGGTGCTACCGACTGGTTTGTTAAGATTCCTTTTCTGATTGAAGGTGCCGCAGAGGGCGTTATAGGAGGCATAGTCGCCCTTTTTCTCCTGATCTTGAGCTATTCCGTCATTTCCATGAAGACCATAGATGTCTTTGGTCTGCCGGTTATAGATGTTAATTTCCTGTCCGCTCAGAGCTGTTTTTTTATCGTCCTTTTAAGTCTGATGTTAGGCCTTGTGGGCGGGTTTATCTCCATTGGCCGATTTTTTAGGCAATAAAAAGGAGCATTCTTCCTGTTTATAGAATGCTGTTTAAAGCAATAATTAGGTGTGATAAAAAAATGAGGTTAGATTCTCTCATGTTATTAATGTTTCTGTTGGCGTTCTCTCCATTTCTTGTTACAGGGGATGTTTGCCCTGCTGATGATGTGGCGGCTCCGGAGAGTAAAGAGGAACAGATAAAACAGATTGAGACAGACCTTTCCCATGAAAAGGAACAATATCTTGAATTTGACCAAAAGGAAAAGAGCCTGCTGGATCAGTTGTCTGATATTGAAAAGGTTGTGAATGGGAAAAGGATTCTCTTAAGGGAACTTAGTGAAGATATCAATAAAGCACAGGAGGATCTTGAGGAACAGCGAGCAGCCCTTAAGGGGCTTGAAGAATCCTACTATAAGATGAAAACCCTTCTCAATAAGAGGTTGGGTGCGCTCTATAAATATGCCAAAAGGGCTTATCTCAGAGTATTTGCAAGCACAAACGACTTGAGCCGCCTGAATCATATGATAAAGTATCTCAGGGTCGTCCTTGATAAAGACGTGGATATAATCAAACGCACGGCTGAAGAATATGAAAATTATACTCAGCAGGTTTCATTAATAGAGAAAAAGATAAAGACCATAGCCGATTTGAAAGAGGAGGAGAGCGGCAGTCTGGCGTCCCTTAATGCCGAAACGGAAAAGAAGGTTATTCTTCTGACCAGGGTTCACAGGGAAAAGGAATTTTATGAGACAGCTGTTAAGGAACTGGGTTCTGCCGCTGAAGGCTTAAAAAATACTATCATAGTTCTGGACAACAGGGAGGATGAAAATAAGGGGGAAGCTGCCGCGCTGCCATCAGGGTTCGGAAAAATTAAGGGCAAACTCCCTCTGCCTGTTAAAGGAAAGATACTGAAAGAAAACAGGCAATCAGGAGATAAAATATTTAATTCACATAGAGGGATTTATATAGGCGGGGCTTTCGGGGATGATGTTTATGCGGTTTTTCCAGGGCGGGTGGATTATTCCGGGCAGATAAAGGGTTATGGCCAGGTTATTGTTATTAACCATGGTGAAAGATTTTTTACGATCTCCGCTTATCTCTCCAGATTGTCCAGGTCTGAGGGTGAAATGGTCGATAAGGGAGAAATGATAGGGCAGGTCGGGGAAGCAGGCCTTCTGACCGGCCCGGCCCTTTATTTTGAAATCAGGAAAGGAGAATCAAATCTTGATCCATTGATATGGTTAAAAGTTAATTGACCTTTTTGAATATAGTGAAGTAAAATATATGATTAAATTTCATCCAGGAGCATTAAAATGGTCTTAAGTAAAAAAAGGTTATTCCTTAATATCGCGATTCTATCCGTTTTTATTGTGGGCGTGCTTTTATTAAACGGAAGCAGCGGGACCGAAAAGAAGAGTACGGTTGATGATATATTTCAAAACATCGACATATTTCTGGAGGTCCTCCAACAGGTGGATGAAAACTATGTGAAGCCCCAGGACAGCACAACGCTGATGAACTATGCGATAAAGGGCATGGTTGAGAATCTCGACCCCCATTCATCATATATGACAAAAGAAGAACGCGAGGAACTCATGGATGAAACAGAGGGGAGTTTTTCCGGAATAGGTATAGAAATAAGCCTGAGAGATAATGTCCTGACAGTTATTTCACCCATTGAAGATACGCCTGCCTACAGGGTCGGGTTAAAGGCAGGGGACAAGATAATAAAGATTGAGGAAGAACTGACCCTTGACATGGATCTGGAAGATGCGATCAAGCTTATAAGGGGGCAGAAAGGCACTGAGGTCAAGCTGACCATAAGCAGGGAAAACACGGCCAAACCCCTTGTCTTTACCATTGTAAGGGATGTCATTCCCATGAGGAGCGTGAAGAACTATAACCTCGGCAACGACATAGGATATGTGCGTATATCCAATTTTTATGGGAATACCCATGAAGACCTGGTCGAGGCACTGGATAATCTTGAGGAGCAGGAAATAAAAGGATTGATACTTGATCTCAGGAATAATCCCGGAGGCTTGCTGGAGCAATCAATACTGGTTTCTGATGAATTCCTGGATTCAGGCGTGATAGTGAGCACCAAGGGAAGGGATGAAAGACAGGATATTGAAGAATCCGCACAAAAAAACAAAAAACCCAGGGAGCATCCCATTGTAGTCCTTGTCAACGGAGGGAGCGCCAGCGCCTCGGAGATCGTGGCAGGTGCGCTGCAGGACAATAAAAGGGCCTTGATACTTGGGACACAGACCTTCGGAAAAGGTTCTGTCCAGACCATAATCCCACTGTCGGACGGTTCGGGCCTGCGCCTGACCACTGCCGGTTATTACACTCCGAGTGGACGGTCTATTCAGGCGTCCGGTATAACCCCGGATATTGAACTGGAATATGTTGCAAAGGAAACTGAGGATGAAAATGAGGGGGAAGAGACAACTATTACAATCAGGGAAAAGGATCTGAAGAATCATATAAAAAATCCTGAAGATTCCGATCCTTCGACAAAAGTCATTGAAAATGACGAAGTTCCTGTGGAAATGGATGTAATTGAAAAGGAGAACGAGGATAAAACAATTGATAAGTCCCAAGAGGATGCGGTGGAGAAAACACCTGATAAGGCCGAGGACGAGACCGCTGCCAAGGTGAAGGCACTCCTGGATGACAACCAGGTTCAACAGGCAATTCAACTGCTTAAATCCTGGGATGTTATATCTCAGATAAAAACAGGGAAATAGGCTTATGGTTGTCCGTCGGATATCTTAATGGCAAAGAAAAGGAGAAAGAAGACAAAAAAGAAGACATCTAAAGGATTCCGGATCACGGCCTTTTTTATATGTTGCGTAGCCGTCCTCGGTGCATTTTTTTACTGGTTGCATCATGTCTCCGGTCCCAGGTCCACGGCCTATGAAGAGATTTTTCCAAAGTCATCCGAGCTGAAGACGAGGATAAGCAATATCGATAATGCCGTTTATGAATCTCTTTATAGTGAAGGGATAGATGAGAAAGATATCTATTTTTCCGATATTGCAACGGTCAATTCCGGGGGATACGAATGGGATTTTACAGAACTTACCGTGAGGGTTCAGGACAGAAAAACAGCCCTGCGTCTGGTGGATGCGATAACAAACGAGTTGCTGGCATTAAAGCCTGATGTTGAGGCATATAGAGAAGCAGCTTCAGATAGCGATGAGCTTGTATTTAATGTTTTTTCCCTTGATCTCTATACACACAGGATCAGGTTTAGCTATACAGGCACATGGAAACAACCCTATAAAGATTTGCCGAAGATAGCTATTGTCATTGATGATTTCGGTGACGACTACGGTCTGGCAACATCTTTCATGGATATCGGTTTCCCTATAACCATGTCAATTCTGCCGTCATCGACTCACGCAAAGAAAATCGCTGAAAAGGCCGTGGAGAACGGATTTGAAGTGATACTGCATCTTCCGATGGAACCTAAAAATTATCCTGATGTTTATCCAGGGCCTGACGCCCTTTTAACAAGCATGGATGAAAAAGAAATACTTGGCCTTATTGATAAAAATCTCGAGAAAATCCCGGGAGTTTACGGGATTAATAATCATATGGGCTCTTGTTTTACTGAACAGGAAGACAAGATGACATATGTGTTAAAGGAATTGAAGAAAAGAGATCTTTTTTATCTGGACAGCAGGACCACCAGCAACAGTGTTGGCTTCAGACTGGCGGGAGAAATAGGTGTTCCTACGGCGGAAAGGGATGTCTTCCTGGACAATGACCAGTCCTATAAGGCTGTGAAGTATCAGATGGACCGGCTTATCGGGATCGCGAGATATTCCGGTGAGGCAATAGGCATAGGTCATCCTCATGATGTGACCCTGGAAATATTAAGGGAGTATGCGGGTGTGTTAAAGACAGATTACAATATGGTGCCTGTTTCACAGTTGGTGAAACAGCAATAAGGAGGTCTATTTTGAAAGTTCCATTACTAGATTTAAAGCAACAGTACAGCAGGATAAAAGACGAAATAATGGCAGAGATTGAGGCCGTGTGTGATTCACAGATCTTTATCCTGGGACCCAGGGTGGAAGAACTTGAGAAAAGAGTGGCGGAGTATTGCGGGGCGAGATACGCGGTCGGCGTATCATCCGGCACCGACGCGCTGCTTATCGCACTGATGGCCGAAGGTGTGGGACACGGAGATATGGTTATTACAACCCCATATAGCTTTTTTTCCACAGCTGGTGTGATAGCCCGTCTTGGAGCTGTTCCGCTGTTTGTTGATATTGATGATGAAACCTACAATATTGACCCTGTAAAGCTTAAGGAAAGGTTGGATTCCTTGGGCAAAGAACAGAGAGATAGAATTAAGGCGGTTATCCCCGTGCATCTTTTCGGTCAATGCGCTGATATGGAACCTATGCTAAACATAGCCCGTAGATACGGCATTAAGGTTATTGAGGATGCTGCCCAGGCCATTGGCGCTGAGTATGAATTCGGTAATGGGGATGTTAAAAGGGCAGGTTCCATGGGGGACTACGGGTGTTTTTCCTTTTATCCCACAAAGAATCTGGGGGCCTTCGGTGAAGGGGGGATGGTCACGTGTAATGACGAAGATTTATATAAAAGGCTAAAAATATTCAGAAATCACGGAGATGTGAGCAGGTATTCCCACCGATATGTGGGCGGGAATTTCAGGCTTGACGCTATACAGGCCTCAGTGCTTCTAGTCAAACTGAAATACCTTGACGAATGGACCCAAGCAAGGGTAAAGAACGCGGGTATATACAGGGAATTGACAAAAAAATATTTGACAAAGATTCATTTTCCTCTTGAAAAAGAGAAAAGACATATATATAATCAGTTTATAATTAAGGTAAGAGACGGTCGGGACGGATTAAAACAGTTTCTGTCCGAAAAAGGAATCGGTTGTGAGATATATTATCCTGTGCCTCTTCACCTGCAGGAGTGTTTTAAGAATTTAAAATATGGTATTGGAGATCTTCCTGTCTCAGAAAATGCCGCGTTAAATACCTTAGCCCTTCCTGTTTACCCGGAGCTGACAAGAGAACAATTGGGATATGTTGTTGATTCTTTGAAGTTATTTGAGTCCTCTGGAAAGTGAAAAAAATATTTAGAAAATGTTAGAAAAATTGCTTGACAACAAAAAAGAAAAAGTTTATTGTTCGGTTTCCTTTTTTGAAGGTCGGGAAAAAGGAAATCTGTTGACATCGTTTTTCTCTTCATCTAAAATGTAATCAACTTGTTCTTTGAAAACTAAATAGTGACACACCGATTTGGGTCAACGTAATAAGAAAAGCTTAAGAGCTTGGATATAAATTTAATTGGAGAGTTTGATCCTGGCTCAGAATGAACGCTGGCGGCGTGCCTAACACATGCAAGTCGAACGAGAAATTCCCTGCTTGCAGGGGAGAGTAAAGTGGCGCACGGGTGAGTAACGCGTGAGTAACCTGTCCTTAAATCTGGAATAACTTCGCGAAAGCGATGCTAATACCGGATATTGTCTTTTAAACCCCGGTTTTTTAGATGAAAGATGACCTCTTCATGAAAGTTGTCGTTTAAGGAGGGGCTCGCGTACCATTAGCTTGTTGGTGGGGTAATGGCCTACCAAGGCAACGATGGTTAGCTGGTCTGAGAGGATG
>JAFGIC010000292.1 GCA_016929815.1 Deltaproteobacteria bacterium | reverse complement strand
TCATTGTTATAACCCATGCCCCAGAGTGTGCCGTCGGTCTTAACAAACAGGCTGTGGAATACGCCTGCCGCCGCCTGCTTTACATCTGTGGCTACACGCACAGGATTATTCCGGTTGACGGTCGTGCCGTCTCCCAGCTGGCCGTTCCTGTTCCAGCCCGTGACCCAGAGGGCGCCGTCGCTCTTAATGAACAGGCTGTGGACATTCCCCGCCGCGACCTGAGCAACGCCTTCGGCTACCTGCGACTGTGTGCTGCGTGAATTTGTAGTGCCGTCTCCCAGCTGGCCGTTATTATTATACCCCATTGTCCACAGGGTCCCGTTGGCCTTTAAGAACAGGCTGTGGTAAAGGCCGGCTGCAATGGAGGCGGTTACATCCTTTGAGGAATAACTTACGCCCGATGCACCGTTTTCGGGACCGTTGCCTGAAGAACCTTCCGTTGCCGCCGTCTTTGATGATGCAGATAATGCGGAAGGGCCCGCAGCAACAAGCAAAAAGATCAGACACATTCGCCCGAAAACCTTAGTCAGACTTTGGAAATTCATTATTTCTCTTTTCTTCATATTATCTTCCTGTGATTTAAGTTATAAATTATTTATCTGCTTTTTATTAAAATTTATTGGCTGATCCCGCCCAGGCAGGTATGATAACTAAAAAAGCCTCCTTCAAGTACCCGCTTTATGGATGGATATTGTTTTGATTTTACAACGTATCGGGTCATTAATGGTTACAAAAATGAGGCAAAAACACGGTAATATCCGTTTGGAATCTTGCATATATAACCTGTAAGGCATGTGGGCCCCGTTTTTATAAAATAACGGACTTAAAGGCGCATTAGTACATCTTATTGTATGCAGGAAACTTTCATAATCCATTATCTTGATGTTTTTTGCATTTAAGAATAGGATACCTGTTGCATAATATATATTAAAAAGTGTATTAATTATACGGAAATTTTCAAAAGAACAAATATTGGCGGATGAAAATGCCGGAAACCGTTTTATCAAACGGCTGAAGGCCGGATTGGAAAAGATTTGATATTTTAATGTGAGGAAAACAGGATGAGTATAATGGAAATTCTGCCGGTTCTCGGGTTGCCCGGCGCAATCTCGGACCAGGCATTTGCCGGCGATCTCGTAGAGATGTTTATTAATGCCGGAACAGTTGTAAAACTGGTTCTGATGCTTCTTATATTTTTCTCAGTCATATCCTGGACCATCATTTTTACGAAATGGCGATTTTTCAGCAGGGCAAAACAGGAGACATTGTATTTTCTGGATATATTCTGGGAGAACAATGATCTTGCAGCCCTCTTCAAGGAAACCGATGATTTAAAATACAGCCCGGTAGCCCAGCTTTTCAGGTCAGGTTATACTGAGCTTTTACGCATTAACAAATTAAGGGGATCATCACCCTCAGCATATGAAACCGGATTGAACGGGGTTTCCGACACCATAGAAAGGGGGCTTAAAAAGGCGCAGGTGCAGCAGGGCGCGAGGCTTGAAAAGGCATTATCATTTCTTGCCACTACAGGGAACGTGGCCCCGTTTATCGGGCTTTTCGGCACGGTCTGGGGTATAATGGAGTCTTTCAGGGACATAGGCATGAAGGGTTCGGCGAGTCTGGCGGTAGTGGCGCCGGGCATCTCCGAGGCACTTATCGCCACGGCCGTGGGCCTGGCCGCAGCAATCCCCGCTGTTATTGCCTTTAATATCTTTAACAGCAGGGCATGGGCCATGAGGTCGGAGATGGATACTTTCGCAGCAGACTTCCTGTCCAGGGCCATGAGATATTTTATGAAAAAGAATATCCAGGACTGATAAATCGGATGGCACTGCATAAGGAGATAATTTTATGATGACCGGCGGCGGAGACAATAAAAGGTTCATGTCCGATATCAATGTCACACCCTTTGTTGACGTTATGCTGGTGCTTCTTATTATCTTTATGGTAACGGCACCTATGATGATCCAGGGCGTTGATGTCAATCTGCCGCAGACTACCACCAAGGAATTAAAGACTGCCCAGCAGGAGGAGCCGCTGATACTGACCGTGAACAAGGACACCCAGATCTCCATTGAAAAAACCGTCATTAAACTTGAGGAACTCGGTCCTAAACTCAATGCCATACTTCAGTACAGGGAAGACAAGCAGGTCCTTTTAAGGGCGGACAAGGACGTGCCCTACGGCTTTGTAGTCAAGGTAATGGCCGCGGTCAAGGGTGCGGGCATTGAAAGGCTCGGCATGATAACCGAACCTGAGGATTAAGTCACATTTTTAAGGCATATTATCAGGCAAATGAGCGGTGAGTTAACCATAGACAACCGGGAGCAGATTGAAGGCGCCAGATGGGGAATAATGCTGACCGTATCCATTATTCTTCATCTGTCCGTCTTCTCAGCCGCTGTATTTATCCCCGGACTTTCTCCCTCCAGAGACCTCGACAGCATTGTTTATGAAGTCGATCTTGTGGACATGTCATCCCTTGTTCAGGAACAGTCTTCTTCGGCAAAATCATCCGGGACAAAAGAGGCGGAGGTTAAAACAGAGGTCTCTGCCAAAAGGATTGCGGCGACGGAGGAGAAAAAGGCGGCTGAGGTAGAAAAGATATCCATAAGCAAGAAGAAGACAACCTCGAAAAAACAAGAAACGTCAAAGACAGAGAAGACAAAGACAGACAACACTGCTCACCTCAGCAATGCCATCTCAAAGATTCGGAAAAAAACCGCTTCAGAGGAAAACCACCTTGACAAGGCCATGGCGGAACTCCAGGACAAGGTGGGAACGGGGGCAGGATCAGGCAGCGGCGCTTCAGGTACGGGCGTGGTCGGGAGCCTTTCCATGAGGATCTACCAGATAAATGTTAAATCCCATATACAGAATAACTGGTCATATCCCGCTGCAATGCAGAACAGGAAGGATCTTGAGGTGACGGTCCTCTTAAGGGTAAAAAAGGACGGCACCATTATGAAGTCGGAGTTTAAAAAGAAATCAAAGGATACCATTTTTGATCAGTCTGTAATAAAGGCTATTGAAAAATCAAACCCTATTCCACCATTTCCAGAAGGTTATGAGAAAAGCTATGA
>JAFGIC010000291.1 GCA_016929815.1 Deltaproteobacteria bacterium | reverse complement strand
CCAGAGCTATTATTCCAATTCTTAAAATAATTGACCATGCAAGTTATTTTTAGTAAAATTCTTTTCATTTAAATTGAATATTTCCCGTTGATTTCAACGCTGCCCGGGCGGTGATTCCATGGGATACCGCCGCAAATTTTATATTCCTTCTATTTCATATAGGCTGATATAGTCCAAACCATAATGTTGTTTCACCGTTCCAAAGACCGGCGAAGAACACTTTATCCAACAGGAGGCATGAATATGCAAAATCTATTATTTATTATCATAGGTTCTCTTGTCCCTTTGGTTGTATTGTGTCTGTTTGCTCAAGACAATTCTCTGACGGCGCAGCCTCAAATGGGGCAACCACAGGGCGGACGGCCTCAGACAGGAGAAACTCAGAGAGGCGGGACTTCCTTAAGCAAGGAGATGGAGGCATACACATTGCCATCCGGGCCGATTACGGAAAATGATATTCCCCGGATTAAAAATATTATTCAGGAGGCATTGAATAAGATCAGCGAATATCTCAAGAATCCGCCCGGTGCGTCAGGAAGAGGCTTTATGTTCCAGGCTGAGCCGGAGGATGAGACCGAAGGTTCGGACATGGAAACCATCAGATCCGGCATACTCAATTTTCAGGATTGGCTGAATCGGCAGGGATGCATCAGCAAGGCATCCACTACCTATGATATTGAGACAACCGATAAATACCCCGAGAATATTTTTATTACTTATCCCGGCCAGCTTCCATTCGACATAGTTTTTAACATGGAAGGGGGTGCGACAAGGCCTTATAGACTCTTGATATTTGTCAGTAAGGCTGATTTTTTCAATTTTGCGAGTCTTGTAGAGAATAAGACGCTTGGAGGAGTTGCTGTCCCCGAAAACTGGCCAAAAGACACATGGTCTTACTGGGAAGATCGCCATTGAAGGCAGAAATCAGATACCGGAAGTGATGATTCAGAATTTTAGAGGATTTATTATAGATGCCGGAAACAATAGGGGTTAATACCTGATTTAAGGAGGGAGCCATGAAACTAATACGTTTACTGTTAGGAAGAAGGCAGTTTTTATTTGTTTTACTAAGTTCCGCTATAACCCTGGCCTTTGGAAGGGCTGCCAGGGCCTTTAACCTGATTTTTCGAACAGGTACGGCAAAGGCATCGGAAAAGCAGACGGCTAACGGTGAAAGGAAGCAGCCTAAAGGTATCGTGGTCTATTATTCGGCCACAGGCAACACGGCCCAAGTTGCTGAGGCGATCTGGCGCGGTATGAAATCCGTAATCCCCTGTAATGTCGCGCCTATAAAAAAGGTGAAGCCTGAAGATATGGCGGATTATGATGTTGTGGCCATCGGGGCGCCGAATTGGTACTTTCGCGTTCCGGCCAATGTCCTGGTTTTTATACAGGGGATGCCCAGGATGGACGGTAAACATTGCGTCATGTTCGGTACACACGGTTCCGGTTCGGATGGCATGTTTTGGATCATGTCACGTAATATACTGAAAAAGGGGATGACCATCATAGGATGGAGCGGCTGGTATGGAACAGACTTTCTGACACCTCATAGTTGCGTGCCCGATGGTGAATGGGGGCATCCTGACTCGATTGATCTTGTGGAAGCGGAGGCCTTCGGAAGGCAGATGGCGTTGAATTCCATAAGGATTCATGAAGGTGAAAATAATCTTCTCTCTGATGAAATACCTACATCCGGCGGGGGTAGCGGCAACCCGTTTATGCCCAGCATAAGCGGGACAGGTCAAATCGGCTTTGCGGGCGGAGTGGCGAACGGCAAACCGAAATTTGATTTTACAAAATGTGTGTACCCCAGGTGTGATCAATGTATAGAAAACTGCCCGGTTCATGCTATCGACTTTTCGGTGATAGCACCCGCAGGTTTTATATCAGACAGGAACACAACTGTTGATCCGGTAGTCCTTAAGGAGGCATGTCAGCAATGCGGCGGGTTATGTGAGAGGGTATGCCATTACGACGCCATAGCATATGTAGGGGATAGTGGGGCGAGAATTTTCCAAAAGATTGATATGATGAAGTGTACCTATCCTAAATGCACTATCTGTATGGACAATTGTCCCCAGGACGCCATTGATGTCTCAAAGAACCCGCCTATTATTCACAATCGGTGTGAAAACGAGAGTCTCTGCTATGGCGTTTGCCCTGAAAATGCCATTGAATTCACTCTCACATCCATGCATATAGGTGAAGGTGCTGGAAGCGGAGGAGGAACAGACCGGGGAATGGGTCCAATGCCGATGAATGGAGAACCAGGCGCAGGAGAACATGGCCATATGGCCAGTTATTCGGCAAGGTATCGGCGTCTGGTTCAGGAAGAATGCCTTTTGGGCACTGTTAATGATTTAAAAGCTTACCCCCGCGTCCCTATTCATCAACAGCTTTGGCCCTATAATATGGATGAGGTATAATAATAAGGAATTCTCATCAGGAAGATAAAGAGTCCCGGTAATGCGGCAGGGCCCATTGGCCTTGCCGTTTTTTTCAATATTCAATACAAGGTTTAAGAATAATTATTTTCCGGGAAAATATTTATCATTCCAAGAAATACATCAACGCATTCGGGGCAGAGCTGGGTTGATCTTGCACTAATGATGATCTCTAATGCCTTATCCCTTGACATTCCCTTCCTGTAAGGACGGTCGCTTGTAAGTGCGTCGTATGTGTCCGCGACGGCCATCATTCTGGCCCAGAGAGGTATAGTCGTTCCTTTAAGCCTTTCAGGGTAACCATTGCCGTCAAAACGTTCATGATGATATCTGATCGCAGGTAGGGCATGCTCCAGGCTTGGTATGGACCCAAGTATTGTTGCCCCTGTTACCGGATGTTGTTTTATAAGGTCGAATTCTGCATCTGTAAGGCGTCCCGGTTTCAGGAGTACGCTGTCGGGGACCCCTATCTTTCCCAGGTCATGAAGCCTTCCGGCAATGCCTATTAACTCAATATTATCCTGAGGCATGTCCATTTGCTTGGCCATTTCAGTCACAAGCATCGCGACGGATTCTGAATGTCCTCTGGTGTAATGATCGCGCGCTTCAAGTGCAAAGACCAGGCTTGTAATGCTTGCAAGCATCATCTTGCGCTCTGTATCAAGTCTTTCCTTTTCCTTGAGCAGCAGCAGAAAATGATCGGACAGGAGTTTTTCAACGGTTATAACCATCTGTTCCAGGTTGAAAGGCTTGACAAGGTAGGCGCTGGCGCCTAGGTGGAGCATCCTTCTCATAATTGAACGGTCATCATTGGTGCTCATAAAAATGATAGGGATCGCGGACAGCCCCGGATCCTTTTTCAAGGCCTTGCAGAATTCAATCCCATCCATCTCAGGCATGTTGATGTCGCTTAAGATCAGATCGGGCCTGTGGTTTTTAATCAGTTTCAGGGCGTGTTTTCCGGTGAGCGCAGTAAGAACCTGAAATCCTGCCTTTTCAAGTTCAGCCTTTGCCAGGCTTCTAATTATATCGGAGTCATCCACGACAAGGATCAGCTGGTCCCGGTGAAAAACGGATTTATTCAGGACGTTTTGGACGGTCTCCATCAGAAGGTTTTTTGCCTCGGCCTTTGATACATAGGCTGCAGCTCCTGCCTGAAAGCCCTTGTCCACATCCCGGTCGGAATCAAGCGAACTAAGGATTATTACCGGCGTTGTCCTGGTGTGGGGATCCTCCTTCAGCCTGCTGCACAGCTGAAATCCGTCCATTACAGGCATCTCGATATCGGTGATCACCAGATCAAACTGCTTAGATTTGGTGATATTAATGGCGGATTCGCCGTGTTCTGCCTGTGTGACAACAGCGCCCATCTGCTCAAGTACCCTTGTGATCTGGCTTCGGATAAATGAACTGTCGTCAACTATAAGTACAGATGGTGATTCCATTAGACCTCGTTCCGGTTGGATTTGGATCATTAGTAATCCTGTCTTCTAATGAGGACGTTATTAATGGCCCGATACAGGGCCTCACCTGTTCTTATTCGGATAATATTTAATAAAACTTAAATGGTTTTTTATTGAATAT
>JAFGIC010000290.1 GCA_016929815.1 Deltaproteobacteria bacterium | reverse complement strand
GGCGGGAAGGCCGGCGTCACCTTCATAAAACTTTCAAAGGAAGAAAGGCAGCAATGGGTGGATGCCGTAGATCCTGTGAACAAGCAGTGGATAAAGGAAATGGATGCCGCGGGCATGCCGGGATCAGAGATTTACAAAGATATCCTCAAAATAATCAACAAGTAATTCAGGTAAAGTAAGGGAAAACTGTCGCAACCCTAAGGCTGTCTTCCTGTGACGGCCTTAGGGCATGTTTATGGGGAGGGTATTATCGTGCAACCTGATAGATCTTTACTGGACAGAAAATGGGCTCGCGTCGTCATCATGGCCTTTACCTGGCTCGCAGCGGCCACCCTTTGCCTCATGGTAATCGTTATTGTCGTTAATGTGGTCGGCCGTTACCTCTTTAGGCTGCCCCTGCAGGGCACTGTGGAGATTGCCGAGCTGGCGCTTGTTGTGACGGTTGTTTTTGCCTTTGCCTATACCGAAATGGAGAACGGGCATGTCACCATGGACGAGGTGGTGGCCCGTTTCCCCAGGCGCGTGAGGGCCGTACTGATTAGGATTATGTATTTTGCGGCCGCGGCCTTTTTCTTCATAATGGGCTGGCGCGCTGTGGTGCTGTCCATCTCCCACGCACGACCCCTCATGAGGGTGACGGATGTCCTCAAAATTCCGATTGCTCCCCTTATATTCATAGTGGCCGTTGGGGCGGTGATGTTTGGCCTGGTGCTGTTGATTAAAGGTTTCTCTCCCCTTCCAATCGGTGAGGGCGAGAAAGATGAGGTGGAATAATTGAGCGAGTGGCAGGTTGGTGTTTTAGGAGTCATTCTCCTTTTTGTCCTGATGGCCTTGCGGATGCATATCGGCATAGCCATGGGTATAGTAGCTTTTTTAGGTATCGCAATCCTCAATGGCCTCCAGTCCGCCTTCGGGATCCTGGCACACACAGCCTTTATAAACACTTCTTCTTATATGCTGGCAATTATCCCCATGTTTATGTTGATGGGTGAGTTTGCCAATGTTTCAGGACTTATCCATGAGGCCTACAGAACAATATATAAATGGCTGGGGCATCTGCCGGGGGGGCTGGGAATGGCGGCCATCGGGGGGTGCGCCGCTTTCGCCGCGGTCTGCGGATCAAGTTCCGCCACTGCGGTGATCATGGTCGCTGTTTCCCTCCCTGAGATGCGCGAACGCAATTACTGGCCGGGCCTCGCGGTGGGTTCCCTCGCGGCCGGGGGGACATTGGGTATCCTGATCCCCCCCAGTGCGGCCTTTGTTCTTTACGGGATCATTACCGAGCAGTCCATAGGTGAGCTTTTCATCGCAGGCATCGTTCCCGGAATTCTGCTGACTGTCCTGTTCTGGGTCTCCATTTACATCATGTGCAGGCGCAATCCGGCGCTTGGTCCGACAGGCCCTAAATTCAGCTGGCAGGAAAGGCTCATTTCCTTAAAGGACTTCTGGGCGGTGGCGGTATTGTTCGGTATAGTGATGGGCGGAATCTATGCCGGGGTTTTTACGCCTACTGAGGCTGCCGGCGTGGGTGTTTTCGCGGCCTTCATTATTGCCTTGATCAGGGGACGCGTTACGAGGGCCAATATGTCCACCTCCCTATTGAATTCACTGAAGGCGACGGGGATGGTTTTCGTCATGATAGTCGGCGCCATGCTGTTCAATTCCTTCCTGACCATAAGCGGTCTGACAAGGGGCCTGGCGGAGCTTGTCACCGGACTGCCATTGCCCCCGATTCTCATTATGGTGACGATCCTTTTGATGTATCTTATCCTGGGATGTTTTATGGACGCCTGGGCCATGTTGCTCATTGTGGTGCCCATCATGTTTCCGATCATTTTAAACCTGGGTTTTGATCCGATCTGGTTCGGCGTCATATCCGTTATTATGATGGAGATGGGACTGATAACGCCGCCGGTTGGCATGAACATATTCATAATGGCAGGCATGGCCAGGGATATCCCTCTAACGACCATGTTCAAGGGTATTACCCCTTTCATAATCGCCTTGGCGGTATGCGTGATCCTCATGTTGCTATTTCCACAGATTGCGTTATTCCTGCCAGCCCTTTTAAGGTAATGAAACAAATGAAGAGGAGGGAATAGTATCATGAATCAGCAGGAAATGAGCCTGACGTTCCAGTCCGATATTGTGTGGCCCTGGGGTCTGTTTTTTTCCGAGTTCGCCGAATTTCTCAGCGGCGAGCTGCCCGCGCTTCGCAAGGCAAAGATCAATCTGGTCCTGGGGGATTTTCAGACGCCCCTGGCGGTTTCTGAAAAAAAGGCCGATGTGGGATTCCTGACGCCGCCCGCCTGCATTACAATGGCTTTCAGAGGCGTGGGCCCTTACACCGGAAAGATGGAAAATTTGAGGGCAATCGGGGCCCTGCCCCATGACGACAGGATGTTATGGGCAGTGCCGGCGGATTCGGCAATCCATGACATCAGGGATATGAAAGATCATCCCCTGAGGCTGGTCATTCCGGATAAGGATTTTCCCGTACGATTTGCGGTGGAGAGGGTGCTTGAGGCCTACGGAACGTCTATCGATGAACTGAAGGGGAAAGGCTGGCAGATTATAGAGGAGAGCCACTGCCTTAAAATCCCGACAGTCGTTATTGAAGGCAGGGCGGACGCCCTTGTTCATGAGGGGCTAAGGACCCCGGCCTGGCTTGAATTGAGGCGAAACCGTCAAATGAGGTACTTACCGATCAATGAGGATATTCTTCTGGACCTTGAAAAACAATACGGATACAAAAGGGCCGTCATTTCAAAAGGGATGGTTCCCGGAATTGAGGACGATATACCTTGTGTGGATTTCTCGGACTGGCTTTTATTCACCCGTGAGGACATGCCTGATGATTTTATATACCTGATGACAAAGATGTTTATAGAGAGACGGGAAAGGTTGTTCGAGTTTCATTTTCGAAATATCCCCGAAGAGGCGTGCAACCTGGTGTGTCCCATTGATCCGAAACAAGTCTGGAAAAACGTGGGCGGGGTCCCCTTACACAAGGGCGCTGAACGATACTACAAAGAAACTGGGTACATGTGATAGTGTGCCGGGGAGGGTATTGGAATGAAGATAATAGATCTGGAAAACCATTTTTTCACAAACGATTACATAAAGTATCTTCGCAGCAGACAAAAGCCGCCCAGGGAAACCGGGGATAGTGATGGCTACACTATGTGGTATAACGATGTCTTAAACTCACCACGTAGCTTTGAGATGGCAAACAGGCTTCTTGATCTGGGAGAGAACAGGCTGCAGGAGATGGATGAGTTAGGTATTGACATTCAACTATTAAGCCTCAGTCCTCCGGGGGTCCAGGGCTTTGAGCCGGAGGAGGGCACTGCCTGGTCCAGGAAAGTAAATGATGAATTGTCGAAAGTGGTTAAACAGAATCCGGACAGATTCCTCGGACTGGCATGCATAGCCCCCCAATCTCCGGAAGAGGCTGCTGACGAACTGGATAGGGCGGTGTCTGAGCTTGGCCTGAAAGGGGCCAACATAGAATCACACGCGAGAAATGAATACCTGGATGACAAGAAGTACTGGTGCATTTTTGAGAGGGCTGAAAAACTTGATGTCCCTCTCTTTCTGCACCCGGAAATTCCATCGATATCTATTCTTAAAGGTTATGCCGATGATTACGGTTTCGAACTGGCAGGTCCCCCTCACGGTTATGCGGCTGATCTTGCACTTCATACCATGCGCCTGATATACAGCGGCCTTTTTGATAAATACAGTAAATTGAAAATGGTGCTTGGGCATATGGGGGAGGGGATGCCTTTCTGGTTGAGTCGTATGGACGCTTACTGGATAAAGCCATGGAAAGGGACGAAACCAAGAATTGAAAAAAAGCCCAGCGACTATATTAAGAGGAATTTTACGGTTACGATCGGCGGAATGTTCTATGCGCCGGCATTATTATGCGCCCATTTAGCTTTAGGGGCCGATAAGATAGCCTTTGCCGTTGACTATCCCTATGAAAAAACCGAACAGGCCGTACGTTTTATAAAAGAGGCGCCCATTTCCGATATTGATAAGGAAAAAATATTTTACTCCAACGCGGCCAGGCTGTTGAAGATATAGATCCCTGCATTAAACCATGTGAGCTTATGGGCCTACCCGTGGAAAATGAAAATTATCCGAATAACAGCCCCAGCTCTTGATCCTGTATTTATCCAAAGGCAATGGCTCTGTTCCCAAAGAGAGCTTTCCACCCTCATAATTGATAATAATCCATTTCAGCCAGTTCCGATCGTCACGGGCAGGGTAGTCTATCCTGTAATGGCTTGCCCTTGATTCCTTTCGCATCAAGGACGCCCTCAGAAACATCTCGGCCATAAGAGCCATGCTCCTCACATCTTTTGACTTCGCGAGATAGTGGAGGTCCCGGGAGTCCATCTCCGGCAGTAATTCATCTCTTATCATTTCTATTCTGGCTAAGGCCTTTTTCAGGCTCGCCTCGCTTTTCAAAACGCATACGTCATAAGGATATATGGTCCGCAGGATTTCCGTGATCACGACTTCAGGATTGATACCGGTCTTTCCTAAGTCAGCATAAAAATTCTCTTTCAAGGTCGCAATCTGTTCCCTGTCGATGGGAGGGTATTCAGTCGAAGAGGCATACTTGGCCGCACTCTCGCCCGCACTACGGCCAAGCACGGAGCAG
>JAFGIC010000289.1 GCA_016929815.1 Deltaproteobacteria bacterium | reverse complement strand
TGATAAAAAAATTGCCTGGCTTGCAAGGCTGTGTCTGGTTCCTTTCCCTATCTCCAGGTATATCTTTTTGTATTCAGTGTCCAGGGGAATCAATCCGATGCTTTTTGTCTTTGTCGGACTTGCTTCATTCCCTATGAATATAATGAAGGAGTCTTGGGCCTTTCCCCGTGATTTTTAATTGAAGATTTAGATTGAAGATTTTTCTTAACAAGACGATAATATATAAGTAGTTAAAAGCATGTTTACAATATCCGGCATAAGCAATTCTTATATATCGCAGGCCCTTTACAACAGCCAGGACAACTCTATCACCAATGTGGGCGATACCTCTGCACAGGTCTCTGATCTAAGCGCCTCCGATATCGTAACCCTTTCAAGCGAATCCATGAAATTGCTTGAAGATCTTATTAATTCAACCGGTGAGGGTTCTTCTCTATCTGTCTCCTCAAGCAACTCCCCGGACCTGCTGAATGCCCTTTACAACTCAACAGAAGACGAGGCTGGATCATCGGATGCATCAAGCGGTTCCCTGGACCTGTTGAATGTGCTTTTAAATTCCACAGTTGATTCATCCGATTACTCAACAGGTTCTCTTTATGATGTCTTGATATCCGCGCAGAATGAAAAGCTTATTAAAAATAATCCGGAACTCGTGAACATGATACTTTCGGCAGAAGAGACGGATTCCACAGGCAGTTCTTCCGATGTTCTCTCCACCAGCGACGATATAAACCTGGTGACCATAAGCGCCAACGAGATCCTGAATATAATAGAGAAGTACAAGGAATATTCATCCTCCACAGAAGAAACAGGATCATCATCCCTTATAGACGAGACCGTTTAAAAAAGACTTACGCCAGCAGCGTGGATGCCTCTCTCATGATTTTTCCTATCCTGAGGCCGTGGGGACATGCAGACTCTGCCAATGAGTAATCCCGTGATGCCAGGCACTTTCTGAGGTCCTCCGGCAATTCTCTGTAAAGGCCCCTGGCTCGGTCCCTGTCGCCGTAACTGTTATAATACATCATATAGCGCATGACATCAGGTATCCTGCTCGCGTTGCCCATAGCAGCAAGGCATTTCCCGCATCCCTGGCAATAATGGCGGCTTTCAGCTTCGGCAAGGGTTTTGAACACACTGAGATCGCGGGATGATAACTTCAGATTATCGATGGCTGCCGCGACATTGTCCTTTAATATGGTAACACTGGTTATGTCGGAGCAGACGGACGCTATCCTTTCATCGCTCAGTACGGCTTTGATCTTTGCCTGCTCAAGTGTGCAGCCTTTTTCCATAAAGTATTGTGTGGCTGCAAGCGCCTCGGGGGTCTCTTTTGCGTCATGGGTCTTTGCTTGTGATTTGATGGCAATAAGTCCGATGCCTGCCTTGGCGCAGTCGTCGATCTGCTTCCTTATCTGATCCTTCTGCATAAGGATATAATTGTATGTGATCATCAGGACATCCACCCATCCCATGGCTATTGACTGGGCAACTACTTGGTCATTTCCGAGATGACTGCTGAACCCGACCAGTTTTACCTTCCCTTCCTTCTTGAACTTTTCCATCAGCTCCTTTGCGCCTGTGGGGACCCCCTTCATCATTGAAAGCATGTAGAGGTCAACATAATCCGTCTTCATACGTTCCAGGGACTGGTCAAGGGCGGCGGTGATCTGCGCAGGGTCTGTTGCCTCTGTTGCCTTTGTGCTGATGAATACCTTTTGCCTGTCTTCAGGGTGCTTGCCGAAATACTCGCCTATGCCCAGCTCGCTTTTGCCGTTTTGATATCTGTCGGAGGTGTCCCACATGGTGACCCCCATTGTGAAGCCAAGCCTTAACAGGTTTTGATTCGTGCTCCAGTCAAGCCCCCCAAAGGAAAGGATGGAAACGGGGATCCCTGATTTACCCATTATCCGGGTGGGCACGGCCTTTATGGATGTATCCTTTGCCTGCTCTGAAGCAAGGGCATTGCTGGTAAGACCTGATGAAACGGCAAATGATGCGCCCCCTACTATGCCCGTAGTCTTTAAAAAGGTTCTTCGGTCCATGTTTTTATCGCGGTTTTTCATTTTTTATCCCCCATTATTTGGCATATTCAACAGCCCTTGTCTCGCGTATCAGCGTCACTTTTATCTGTCCGGGATATGTCAGATCCTTCTCAATCTTTTTTGCGATGTCCTTGCAAAGGACAAAGGATTGATCATCCCCGACCTTATCTCCCTCAACTATTATCCTGATCTCCCGGCCTGCCTGTATGGCGTATGACTTATTTACACCGTTAAAGGACATGGCGATTTTCTCAAGGTCATCAAGCCTCTTGATATAGGATTCGAGCATTTCCCGTCGAGCCCCGGGACGCGCCCCTGAAAGTGTGTCTGCCGCCTGCACCAGTATGTCGAGGATGGTGTCAGGGGGTATATCCTCATGGTGGGCGGCAATGGCATGAACGACATCACTGGATTCATTATATTTTTTTGCGAGTTCAGCGCCTATGGTCGCGTGTGCTCCCTCTACCTCATGATCCACGGCCTTTCCGATATCATGGAGCAGTCCTGCACGCTTGGCCTTTTTTACGTTTATTCCCAATTCCGCTGCCATCACACCGCATATGAAACTGACCTCCTTGGAATGTTGAAGGACGTTCTGCCCGTAACTTGAGCGGTACTTCAGTCTGCCTATCAGCTTCACCAGCTCAGGATCGATCCCGTGGACCCCCACGTCAAAGGCAGCCTGCTCCCCTGCCTCTTTAATGCTTGCCTCAATTTCAGCATCGACCTTTTTTACGATTTCTTCTATCCTTGCCGGATGTATCCTGCCGTCCTCTATAAGCCTCTCAAGTGAGATTTTTGCGACCTCCCTTCTGACAGGATTAAAGCCCGACAGAATAATGGCCTCAGGGGTGTCATCTATAATAAGATCGATTCCTGTAGCTGCCTCAATAGCCCTTATATTGCGTCCCTCCCTTCCTATTATCCTTCCTTTCATCTCTTCATTAGGAAGGGCGACAACAGATACGGTTTTTTCTGCAACATAATCGCCGGCGTATCTTTTAATCGCCAGGGCGATAATCTCCTGCGCCTTTCTTTTGGAGATTTCCCTGGCCTCATTATCCGCCTTTCGGATCAACTTGGCCGCTTCATGCTTCGCTTCCTCCTCCATGGACATGACAAGTATTTTCTTGGCCTCATCGCTTGATATTCCTGCCAGAGATTCAAGCTGTTGACGATGCTTTGCGATTATCTCTTCAACTTCAAGCTGTTTTTTCTGCAGGCTTTCCTCTAACTGGCTAATGTTTTTTTCGCGCTTAAAAATCAGGGTTTCTTTGCCTTCGTACTGACTGATCTTTTTATCCAGATTTTCTTCCTTGTGAAAAAGCCTCCTTTCCAGCGCCTGAAGCTGGACTTTTTTTTCCTTTGTCTCCTTTTCGAAATCAAGCTTCATCTGATAGATGGTGTCTTTGGCCCTTAACATGGCCTCTTTTTTTATTGTCTTAGCCTTACCATGCGCGTCGTTTATGATCTTGTTTGAGTAGTTGTTGATGGACTCGAACTGCCTTTCGATAATACTTTTGCGTATCCAGAAACCTAGAACAGTTCCTATGGCAATTCCAATCGCAAGAAATATACTTTGAATTATAGTCATGGTCTAACCATCTCCATATTTAAACCGATAAATCGGGTGAAAAAAGCCTTATTTTTATGTTTTTTATTTTGATGACAAACCGAGGAAACTGTAATAAGCAACACTTGAAAAGCAAACAGCAAATTGTCACGAGGATGTTTTTGAAAAGAGTGAGATATCTTTTTTATTGACTGATACAATATATAATTTAAAAACCTATTTATTTCTTTATGTTATCCATTCTAATCAGGATATTCATTATTGCTTTCAATAAATGGGTTATTTATTATAATGCTGTTAGCAGTCGCATCCTTTACATGAGTAAATTTTATTTTTCGCGTGAGTTACAGTTTTCTCATGCCGCCAATCTTGTTTCTCCGCCATAAAAGATACAGTATAAGATATTCAACTTATAGTAGAATTGATATTATCGATGAGATCCCTTGATCTCTGCCGTATGCCGGCTAATAGTTCATCTCTTTCTTTTAATACCTGGAAATAATCGCCGGCAATATTTAATGCAACAAGGATGACCTTCTTTTTTTCAGAAAGACCCTCAGTGTTGTCATCAATCTCCTTTACTTTTTCATTCATATATTCCGCTATCTTATAGACCTGTTCAGCGTCTTCTTTGCTTTTAATGACATATTCATTTCCAAGAATATTTACTGTTACAGGCTTTTCCAAAACGGACACTCCAACAGGTTATAGATCCATCTTGTCTATTTTATCCAGGATAGATTGTATCCTTATCCTTGTTTTGTCTCTAGCACTTTTTTGATTGTCCAGCTCCCCCTTGAGATCAGCGATAATCTTTTCCTGCTCCGCGGCCTTTGCGGTAATTGATTTGTTTTCGTTTTTCAATGAAGAGACCCTGTTTATGAGTTCTCCAATCTTTTCTTCAAGGACCTTGAAATAATCCATTTCTTCCTGGTGTTCCATTATGCTCCTTAAAAATTACTTGCTTTATCCTCAATTTATTCAACTATACCCACAGGGTAAAATAATGATCATGAAATATTTTATCGGGCAATTTCTTTTTAGAGTTAAATTCCCGATTTCTCTAATAATATCTCCCGAGCAAAAAAAGTCAATAAAAAAGGCAAGCATGGCGCTCGCCTTATTTTTATTGAATTAAAAAAACAAGATTATGGGCTCTTTCTATCTGATTTATCGTACCTTTTTTGCAACCTTTATCCGGGCAATCGACCTTTTCAAGGCAACCTCCGCCCTTGAGAAATCGATCTCTTTATTAGCTCGGTCCTTTGCCAGGCGTTCTTTTGCCCGGTCCATTGCAGCCTCCGCCCTGACAATGTCAATACGT
>JAFGIC010000288.1 GCA_016929815.1 Deltaproteobacteria bacterium | reverse complement strand
GAAAATCATGAAAAATCACATTTCTAAAACAACAATCTTATGTAGCTGCTTAATGCTTCTGATTTTCTCTTCAATATGCCGTGCCCAATCGGAAGAAGAGATGCAGCTCCTTCAAATGTTTTACAAAGATAAGGACCTTGTAGTATCATCCACAAGGGCGCCGAAAAAGATCTCACAGATCGCTGAAAATATAACCGTTATTACGGCAGAGGACATAGAGGCCATGAATGCACACACGATTTCGGAAGCGCTTGTTAAAGTGCCCGGGGTCTTTATCAGTTCAAGCCAGGACTTCGGCGCATCCTCCATTATTTTCATTCACGGTTCAGAAGACAGGCATGTACTTGTACTTGTAGATGAAATACCCTGGAACCTGCTGTCCGGAGGAAATGCTGAAACCTTAACAGTTCCTTTAGGGGCTGTTGAGCGGATAGAGATAATTAAAGGACCTGCATCCTCTGCCTGGGGATCGTCCATTGGCGGGGTAATAAATATCATAACAAAAGATGCTGGGGAATCTGAAAAGCCATCAGTAACCCTAAGCGCATCCTATGGCAAGTCCGCCAGCCATGATTACAGGGCGGAGATATCCGGCAAGGCAGGGGCTCTGGGGTATTACTTCTATGCAGGCGATCAGAGTTCCGATGGACTCGTCAAATCAGTGACGAACTCAAGATATTTCAATAACAAAAATTTTTATTCCAAGCTTGACCTGAATGCCTCTGAAAAAATCAATCTCGGTTTAACGGCAGGATACAGCTCTCCTGAAATGGGCTTTGGTGATTTTCCCGACAGTAATTCATCAAGCACCGGGGAGGAATCTGTCTTTTTCACGACAGCCTATTTAAAGGCATCAATCTCCGAGGATGTAAATTTCAAATTTTCCCTTCATAACATCAGGAACAAGATCTCTGTTGACTTGAAGACCCTGGGAATGGAACCCCTTATCATGGATGGAACATACCTTGAGAATAATTCCGGCAAGGAAAAGACATACGGTGCGCGCAGTCAGATAGTGTGGGAAAAGAAATCCGGCACATCAGTATTCGGTATGGAATATGACAGCAGCGACATGATCAATTCCATAAATTTCAGCCCCTTTATGCAGGAGCTTACCGGCATCCCTGCCGAATTCAACTTTGACTCTGATATCAGACAATGGGCGTTTTATGCTAATGAAAGCCTGGGGATCGGCAAATGGTCCATCACACCCGGATTAAGGTATGATTATAACGATATCAGCGGTGGTTTTATCAGTCCGAGCCTGGGTACGACATACATGATTGGGAGTGATACGGTAGTCAGGGGATCGGTATCCAGGGGTTTTACAACTCCGCCACTTGCATATACCTCCGGCGGGGGAATGTTCATGTCTCCGAACCCTTCACTGGAGCGTGAAAAGATCTGGTCCTATCAGGGAGGCATTGAATCGGGTATTTTGTCCTATCTCTGGCTAAAACTCAGCCTGTTTCATCATGTTATAAAAGACGTACTGACTATTGAACCTTACGGCGCGGGTCCTCCCACCTACAATGATCTTCCTGTTAACGCCGGAAAAAGCACACGCAGGGGATTTGAGTTGGAGACTGAAACCATCCCCTTTCACAACATATCCCTCTCAGGCGAATTTACCTACACCGATATAAAACCCGACATGGTGGAAGGAACATCTTACCTCTACTCCATAGATGCAGGGCTTAACTATAATGATAATGAATCCCTACGTGCCGATCTGTCCGGCCGTTATCGTTACTGGGACCTGAAAAACACGGTACAGGCGTATTACGATGACTTTATCTGGGACTTTAATATCTGCAAAAGGATAGAAATATCTGAAAATATCGACACCAATCTTTTCCTGACCGTCCATAACATCCTTGATGACGACCATTATCTCTCCGTTGATTACAGAAACCCCGGCAGATGGACGGAGGTGGGAATCAGGTTTAACTTTTGATACTCTATGGAGGAAGACACAGGCTTTTTATTTTCTTTACTTGGGAGGGATTTTATTAATCTTTAAAAGTAAGGAGAAGATCCATGGAAAAAAAGAAGGTAAAAGGAAAAGAGGCAAAAAAGGATGATATCATTATCCTTGATAAAGGCATTAACACAAAAAATGAGGTTAACCAAACATATCTCTGCTGCATCATCTTGATTTTTCCGTACAGGGCAACATAAAATAATATATCATTCTTAAGAAGGTTGCTTGAATGTTATGCTGCTTTCAAGATATCTAAAGGTGTTTACTACTGCTGAGAATAAAGAACACCTGCTTGTTTTCTCCACAAGATCCTGTTCAAAAACCCTTATCCGTAAAGAGAAATGGGACGAAATTGAGAGGCGCACCCTTTCTTCCGAAAATAAAGCTGCCCTGGAAAAGGCTGGAATCCTTGTCAATGACAGGGAAGAAGAAAAAAGAACAGTCTGCGACACATTTAAAGAACTAAATAGAAGAAGCACATCTGTTGACATAATAGTTGTCCTGAACCTGGATTGCAACTTCGCCTGCAAATACTGTTACGAAGGCGCCATGAAAGGAAACATATATATGAATGAGGGAACTGCTGCCGCCCTCATTGACTTTATACGGAAAAGACTTGATCATGACAAAAGGGCTCTTCACCTGGATTTTTACGGTGGAGAGCCTCTTTTAAGTCCTGATCTTATAAGATATATCTCAACTCAACTTAACCGATTAACAAAGGAAGATAACATTTCCTGCACATTCGGTCTTGTCACAAACGGTTCCTTATTCAATAGAAGGACAGCCGAGGAACTGGTCGGCATGGGCCTTAAGACCGTAAAGATCACCCTTGACGGCCCAGCCAACATACATAATAAAAACAGGCCGTTCAGATCAGGCGCAGGTAGCTTTGATATCATCCTGAAAAATATTAAAGAGACCTGTAACCTGGTAAAGATCGCAATAGGCGGAAATTTCGAAAAGGAGAACTACAGGGATTTTCCATTGCTCCTCGACCGATTTCTCGACGAAGGTCTGACTCCTGAAAAGATAGCACAGATAAAATTTGATACTGTAATAAAACGCCCGGAACGTTTTCTTCTCCCCACGGATTTCAATGAGGGCTGCATGTCCCTGGATGAAGAATGGGTAATGGAGGCATCCCTTTTCCTGAGAGAAGAAATACTGAAGAGGGGATTTTATACACCCGGCATAAAGCCCGCGTTTTGCTCCGTAGAATCCCTTAATTCATATGTGGCAAATTATGACGGCGTTCTATACAAATGCCCGGGATTTTTAGGCATCGAAGGATTCGAGGCAGGAGACCTGGAAAATGGTCCGAAAAATTGCTCCCTATCCTACGGCACGGAAATCTGGAACAATGATGAATGTCTTGAATGCGAATACCTGCCCCTCTGCTTCGGAGGCTGCCGTTTTGTCAAGTATGTGAGGGACGGCAAGGTCAATCTGCCTGACTGCCGGAGAAAATATTTTGACACCTGTCTTGAGACGCTGGTAAAACAGGATATAAAGTATGGAATCAAGGCAGAGAGATGAAGAAAAAAAAGAAAAAGGATATCTTTCATCCGGCATTTGAGGGGCTTGAAGGCGCCTTTAAAAAATATCCGGCGCCGGCCACACAGCAACAACCTCTAAAACCTCAAAAGATGGAAAAGGCCCCTGAGGATTCGGAAATTTTTGTCCAGGCCATGTCCGGCGTAGTCCCGCTTGAAAAAAAGGTGGGGATAAAGCCTTCTGCGCATGGAAAGAAAACCTCCCCGCCCTACCCCGCCCCTGATGTGGAGCAGGAGGTTATGGATCACCTACGGGATCTGGTTAACGGGACAGCTGAGATGGATATCACCTTCAGCGATGAATATATCGAGGGCTCCATAAGCGGCGTTGACAGGAATACGATAAGGCGGCTTAAAAGAGGTCAGATCCCCATCCAGGATCATATAGATCTCCACGGCCTCACACAGAGGGAAGCGGAGATAAGGGTCAGAGAGTTCCTTATCAACAGTCAGGCAAGGGGCCTGCAATGCGTTCTCATCGTACATGGAAGGGGCCTCAATTCGCCCGACAGCATACCAGTTTTAAAGGAAAGACTGCCTGTCTGGCTCAACAGGGGACCGGCAAGAAAGATAGTCAAGGCATTTTCATCCGCCAGGCCCTATGATGGCGGCACAGGGGCGATATATGTGCTGATGAGAAGGCATAAGGCTCAAGGCACAGGACGCAAGGCAAAGGAAATTAAGTAGGCTCAGGAAATGCGCCTTCTAAGCTGTGGGCCGGGGGTTCGAATCCCAAATTACCTCAAAATATTCAAAACATAGCGCGTAAGAAACTTGTCCTTCTCGATGCAGTTACAGAAATAAAAGATTTGAGAGTCCCCCCTGGAAATAGGTTAGAACCATTAAAAGGTAATCGTAAAGGTCAACACAGCATACGTATGTAAATGATCAATGGCGAATATGCTTTAAATGGAAGGATGGCGATTCATACGATGTTGAAATCACAGATTATCATTAGGAGGATAACATGAAATACAAAAAACTCCCCCCCATTCATCCGGGTGAAATACTTCGGGAGGAATTTTTAGAGCCGATGGGAATAAGTCAATATAAACTTGCTAAGGACATAAGTGTGCCCCCAAGGCGAATTAACGAAATTATACATGGGAAGAGATCGATTACCGCTGACACAGCATTAAGGTTAGGTCGCTTTTTTAACATGTCCCCTCAGTTTTGGCTAAATCTTCAAACCCGATATGACCTTGAAGTAACAGAGGATCAGCTTGAAAATCGACTTGATAATGAAGTACATGCATTTGCACAGAATGCTTGATCGGTTATAACAATTCACTGAGCATGACAGACTATAATATCGCCGAATCATCCTCCTGAGTGTTGCGGTATCTTATACTTTTAAAAACTTTATGGTAGCAGGCTTCTAGGGGAGGGGACGGTCATATATAATATGTTTCAATATTTTAAAAATCTTAATTGTCCGCTGCCGGTCGGCTTATCGCCCGGTTTGCGCATAATGAATTTGCAGATAGCGGGTTCATCCTGTCCGCCGGTTATCTTGTAGTTTGAGTTCATATAGTAGCCGACTAATGAAGATGAAGGAGATATTCGTATTATTGATGAGAGTTGAGAAGATTATATTTACCCTTCCTCATATTTTGTCCCTATCCAGGTACCGCAAACAGTGGAAAAGTCCTTGCTACGAGCTGGTTAACTAAATGACTATGCCGAACAGAATGGGTTTCATTGCAATGGATCAGGCGCTAAAGTATCTTCTGGAAAATCGAAAAAATCCTTAATCCAGCCTCTTTCTTATAAGTCTCACAGCCCCGGCAAAGACACCGGCCCCCAGTAAAATCATGCCTGCAAACTGCGGCCACAGGACCTCGATCCCCGTACCTTTCAGGAAGACGCCCCTGATAATAACGAGAAAAAATCTTAAGGGGTCAAGGAACGTAAACAACTGCACGATCAGCGGCATGTTGGCGATGGGGAATATAAGCCCGCTCAGCATGAAAAAGGGGAGTAAGAAAAAGAAGGTAGTCATCATGGCCTGCTGCCGGGTTCCGGATACCGTGGATATGAAAAGACCTATGCCTATTGTGCTGAGCAGAAAGAAACAGCCTCCTGCAAGAAGAATCAGAAGGTTTCCGTTAAAGGGCACCCTGAACCACAGTATGGCAAAGACCGTAATCACAAGCATTTGTGCTATCGCGATTATTATATATGGTATGGTCTTCCCCATTATCAGTTCATAGGACTTCAGCGGTGTTACAATAAGCTGCTCGATTGTTCCTTCTTCCTTTTCCCTTATTATTGCCATTGATGTAAATAGAAGCGAGGTCAACATAATTGCGAAGGCCACCATGCCTGGGACAAAGGTATTCTTGCTCTCCAGGTTTTCATTATACCATGTCCTTATCCTTGGATCTATCCTCCCGTATTGAAGCTCTTGATGATGTATTTCCTTTAAAACGGCCTGATTGTAGTCGGTTATCACGGCGGAGAGGTACGCAACCGCCTTTGACGCCATATTGCTCATGCTCCCGTCCACCAGGACCTGGATGATGGCGGAATCGCCTTTCCTTATTTTTTCACTGAAATCAGGGCCTATCTTGACAACCATGTCCACCTTTCTTTTAAGGAGTATATCCTCCAGATCACCGTCGTCCGCGGCAAAATATGTAAGCCTGAATGTCCTGTTTGCATCAACGGCGTCCGTGAACATCCTGCTCTCACGGGTCTTCGACTGATCCAGTATTCCGACCTTAATGTCGTTCACATCAGCGCTTACAACATAGCCGAATATTATCATCATGATAAAGGGCGATACAAAAAGCAACATCCAGTTCTTCTTTTCTCTGAATAGCTGTATGAATTCCTTTCTAATAAGCTCCCTTACCCTGACACGGTTCATATTATAACCCCTCCTTCCTCAGTTTTCTGAAGGCAAGATTTGCAATTATTATGCACATGACTAGAAGGACAAGGTAATCGAGCCATAGATAGCCGAAGCCCAGGTTTCTGAGATACAGCCCGTTTAAAATATCTATAAAATACCGCGCAGGCACTACAAGGGAGATCAGCCTCAGCACGACCGGCATGTTGTCCAGTGGAAATACAAAATCGGACAACAGCAAAGAGGGGAGGTATGATATCAAAACGGCCGCCTGATTGGCGACAAGCTGAGACTTAATGATTACGGACAGGAGGAGACCCAGGCCGACCGCCGTCCAGATATAGACGGTCGAGGCCAGGATCATCAGCCAGAAGCTTCCCTTGATCACGACATCGAAAAGGACCTGCCCCATAAGCACAGAAATGAGCGTATCCACGAAACCAATAAAAAAATAAGGAAGGGCCTTGCCGATAAAAAAATCGCTTGCGTTGATCGGCAGCGACAGGATGGTCTCCATTGTCCCGTTCTCATACTCACGCGCTATAACAAGGGAGGTAAGGATCGCCCCCACTATCATTATTATGATGGCAATAATGCCAGGCACGATGAAGTTCCGGCTCTCCATGTCTTCATTAAACCAGATCCTGACCCTCGCATCGACCGGCATCCTCATCTCCCGCATGCCGTTTCTGTTTAAGAAGGATAACATAAGTTTTTTGTTGTAGCTCTCAATAAAGGCCGTGATATAGCCGTTTGTGATCCCGGCGGTATTCGAATCAGATCCGTCAAGGATTATCTGGATCGGGGACTGACGGTCCGCCCTGATATCCGAGGTCCATCCCGGAGGTATTATAATGGCGAGGGTAGCCTCCTCCCTGTCAAGCAATTCAATCGCATCGGCGCTGCTCACGAGCCCGGCAATCACATCAAAGTAGTCAGAGGCGTCAAGCCTCCCTATAAGGTCCCTGGACATATCCGTCCTGTCCTGGTCCGCCACGGCAACTCTTATATCCTTCACATCAAGGCTGAGGGCATAGCCGAACATTAATATCAGGAGGAGGGGAATAATGAATGCAAGGTACAGGCTCCTGAAATCCCGTATGATGTGATAATATTCTTTGCGTGCTATGGCTTTTATGTTTATGAGATTCAATTGTTGTCCTTCCTGAAATTATGAGCAATGAAGGCGGGGCCTATCAGCTTTTATCCTGATGCCAACCGGCACAAGGCTCAAGGCACAGGGCGGAGGGGAGATTTGAAATTTCAAATTTGAGATTTGAAATTCTTTCCTTGCGCCCTGCGCCTTGTGCCTT
>JAFGIC010000287.1 GCA_016929815.1 Deltaproteobacteria bacterium | reverse complement strand
GTTACGGAATTCTCCTTCTGGCTGCGTCTCGGCTTAAGGAGATCATTAACAGGGTCAATGAGGCATGCGCAAATCATAGATCTATCGAAATGGTCTATTACACAATGAGCCGCAGGAAAGAATCCTTGATTAATGCCATATTGCAACGTGTTTATGACCTCGACGACAGGATCCCCTGCTTTGGGAGCATGGTGCCGGAGGTTCAAATCCTCTCGCCCCGACCAGCCTAATCTGAAAATGTTTCATGACTATTAATCCCTCCACAATGACATGTCGTATCGATTATGAGCATCTATCTGTGATCTTCGCGGCATGAATTTTCGTCGGCACTGTCTTCAATTAATTCCAATTTAATTTTTCACCTCACCCTGTTTCACATTAATCTTCAGTCTATAAGTAAAACCATTGAAACATTTATGCGATTTCCCTTTGACATAAAATACTCGACGTGTAAAATCCATATAATTTATAGACGCAACAATACATCTTAAATCTATCGGAGAAGTCACACTCATTATTAAACTGACGGATTGGATTTATTGCGAAAAAAGGAGTAGCCATATGAAAACTCTCATCAGGATTGTTTTTATCACTTTAGTCTCAGGTCTATCTGCATGCCCCGTCCTTTGATGGCAGACATATCTTATCGATTTTCATCACAAAAGGGCGATGTTATTGCTGATGAAGACATGCTGAACAGAAAATTCGCGGTAGGACCATCGGAATTCCACCCATCCCTTACCCTGAGGGATTTCTTTGAGTGCGTCAGACGATTTCTGTTGCCTGAAAATGGGGCTTCATGTCTCCAGGATATCCTTTCCGGGATGTGGCAACGTCCCGTTAACGTCGAAGAGATCGAGACGATTATAATACGCTATGAAAAGTATGGGACCCTTTATCAGATCTGCAGCATAGATGTGTCTGCAGGCAAAGACTCCGCCAGGTTATGCGCAAACCTCGCTTTTACCGAGTCGGCCAAACAAACACTTGAACGCGAGTTTGAACTCTTGTCTCTACTCAGGGATGAAAAGGCGCCTGACTTTCTTCCCAGGGCACATAAAAAGGATAATGCCGAGATGGGTGCAGCGGGCCGGTCAGTTTCTCTGCTCATAATAGTCCTTGAATGGTTTGAAGGTTATGAAGAATGGCACTTCCGGGCACATGAGGGTTCAACACGCGCCTTCCTGTGGGACATGAAAAGAGGTTATCATTTCCTCTCAAAAGAGCAGACATCCGATATGGCATTACAGGCCTCGCGAATACTCACGATATATTATGACGTTCAGTCAATGAGGCGTATTACCCCCTGGCACCACGGGGGTGGCGATTTCATTGTCAGGGCATCCGGGGAAGGCATAGACCTTAAGCTGGTCACGGCGCGCGGTTATGAACCCATAGGTCTTTTCAAACCCGGATCTCTTCTTGATGCGCTATGCTCTTTCTTCATAGAGCTTATTACGAAAATGCGGCTCGATAAATGGGAAGGTTTGGGAGAGAGCACATGGGCGGACCGGTTTGTACTTGAGGCGGCAGTCAAGGGTTTTATTGAGGCTCTGCATATAAAAGAGTCACGGGGCGAGATGGGCGGCCTGTCTGCTGCGGATGTCCTACAAAGACTTAAATCTTTTAACGCCGGCCGGCTGCACTCGCTTGTAAAAGAGCAGTTACTTGATATCCGGGGCAATGACCTTTCGGATTATATGGCTGTACGCAGGCATCTTGATAATCATGTTGAAGATATCTATGCTGTGATTCAGTCTTTTTAAAAGAATCTAAAACAGAGAAACATATGAATGACACGATAAACAGGAAGGCCATTCTTGTAACAATATTGATGACATCCTTTATCTCATCAAGCAATATGTCTATGATAAACGTGGCATTGCCCGTAATAGGCAAGGATCTCTCCATGGATGCCGTTCTCCTTGGCTGGGTGGTAACGGCCCACATTTTATCCACTGCGGCCTTCCAGGTGCCCATAGGAAAATTCGCCGATATCTTCGGTCGAAGGAAGATATATCTTGCCGGCATAATTATATTTACTGCAACGACATTTTTAAGCGGTCTGTCAATCTCCGGCACGATGCTTATCATAGCCCGGGCCCTGGCGGGAATCGGCGCCGCCATGATTATCACCACGGGGCTTGCGATCCTGACCTCCGTCTTCCCGCATCAGGAGAGGGGACAGGCCATTGCGGCAAACATAGCTTCAGTGTATCTGGGTATATCCCTGGGGCCGTTGTTGGGCGGTGTGCTAACCGGACACCTGGGCTGGCGCAGCATATTCCATGTCAGCAGCGTGGTGGGCATCGCGGCTGTTATTATGGCCCTCCTGAAGTTGAAGGGGGAATGGGCCGAGGCAGGAGAGGAATCGTTTGACTACCATGGTTCAATTGTATTTGCACTGGGAATATCTGCCGCCATGTACGGCCTGCCCGAGGCATACTCTATGCGTGGTCTCATATTCCTTGCTGCTGGCGTCCTCGGCCTGATCTATTTCGTGAGACTGGAAGGGATGGTAAAAAACCCGATCCTGGATATCCGCTCCTTTCGAAGCAACCCGGTGTTTATGCTTTCCAACCTGGCCGTACTTATCAATTACTGCGGGGCCTATGCCTCCACATTCCTTATGAGCCTGTATCTGCAGTATATCCTGGGGTACCCTCCCCAGACCGCGGGAATTATCCTTGTGGCACAGCCGGCCCTCATGACCTTCTTTGCACTGATATCCAGCAGGCTGGCTGAGGCCTTCTCCCCGCGTTACGTCGCTACGTCAGGACTGGTATTTAATTGCGCAGGCCTTTTGATGCTTTCTTTTCTGGGTAAGGACTCAACGCTGTGGTATGCCGTTGTCAGCCTGGGGGTGTTCGGCATAGGAGGAGGTCTTTTTTCGTCGCCGAATGCCGACATGACCATGAGTTCTGTGGACAAGCGATTATTTGGAGTGGCATCAGGCACAATGGCCACGATGAGGTCAATGGGCATGATTCTCAGCATGGGTATTACAATGATACTTTTTTCTATCTTCATGGGGAAGGTTGAGATTACTCCGGATTATTATCCGGGCTTCCTCTCCTGCATGAAGACGGCTTATATCATCTTTGCCTGTCTCTGCTTTGGAGGCATCTTTATCCAGATGGCCGCAGTAAGGGAAAGGCATGATAAGATGGATGGATAAAGGAATGGAATGATTATATTTCTTCATCTAATTGTGCATTTTAAGCCTCGGTGAATTATATATTTAAAGAATAAGTACCAGTAAATAAAGATACCATGCTGCAATTTGGAAACTTATTGACAGCCTTACAATTATTAGTATATATTTTCTACATTCATTCGAACAATCCCCTTTGATTCTGTCTCTGAATATAAGCGTTCATTTAATGAAAAACATCTCATCGTTTCCATGCAGAGCAGTTAACCCTCTCTTGCTCACCTTCGTTTTCCTATAGTTGTGAACCATATTGTTTGTTACCACATGGAAAGGAGGAAATATCATGGGCAAAGATCAAAGGACATTATTAAAATTGTCGCGTTATCTCTTACTTATGGCAATGACCCTTGTCGGCATTTTTTTTATTGTTGCTTCAGGGGGTGGAGGTGGTGATGGAGACGATATTTCCGGTACGCCGGACGATACCACTGCTCCCTCAACGCCGGCCGGTCTGACTGCCGAGGCAGATTCCGCCACAACTATACTGCTTGGATGGGATGCTGCTACCGACAATGTTGGTGTTGCCGGCTATCTGATATATCGTGATGGCAGCCAGATCCAGGACTTGTACTCCCCTGCTGGCCTTGTATTTGATGACACCGAGCTGTCGCCTGAGACGACCTATTCCTACAGGGTTTCTGCTTATGACTCAGCCGGGAACGAATCAGCCCGGAGTGCCGAGGCTGAAGCTACAACCCTGCCAATACAGGTTGTGCAGTTCGGAACATCAGGAGATGATTTCGGAAGCGGAGTGGGCCTGGATGCAACTGGCGATGTGTATGTGGCCGGAAGCACAAAAGGAACTCTGGATGCACCGGCCATAGGCGGGCAGGATGCCTTTGTAAGGAAATTCAATTCCGATAAGGAAACCCAGTGGACCGTTCAGTTCGGCACTACAGATATGGATGAGGTAAATGCTGTTGCTGTCGACCCGGACGGCAACTCCTATGTCGCCGGATCCACAGAAGGCATCCTGAAATATTCATCTATATTGAAGGATGCCTTTCTCGTAAAATATGATCCTGCGGGTGACGAGGTATGGGTTAATCAGGTATACTCACAATATTCGGAGGAGGGCTTTGCAGTCGCTGTCGACTATTCCAACAGCTGTGTTTATCTGGCGGGCATGACAAGCGGCGACATTTACGGCTTCACTAACGCAGGCACTCTCGGCGCCTTTGATCTATTTCTGGCAAAATACGATCTGGATGGTGCAGAGGAGTGGAAAACACAAACAGGAATTGTAGGAAATGATATAGCTTACGGGGTCGCTGTGGACGGTTCAGGGAATGTGTATATAACAGGCCAGACAAATGGAGACCTGGATCCCAATGATGATGATTCGTCACATCATGGCGGTCCAGATGCTTTTCTCATAAAATTTGATTCCTCGGGAACCCGACTCTGGACAAGGCAATGGGGAACTTCAGACTTTGATTATGGGAATGGAGTGGCCGTGGACAGCCATGGATATATCTATGTAGCCGGCATTACCTATGGCGCCCTGGATGGCGCCAATGCCGGGGACCGCGATGTCTTTCTGGTAAAATATGATGCCGATGGGAATCAGCAATGGATCAGGCAGACCGGTTCATCTAATGAGGACCACAGCCGTGCCATTTCAGTAAACAGCAGCGATGATATCTATATAACAGGGATGACCCGTGGCATTATCAGCGATATAAACGAAGGTGGCACTGACATTTTCCTGGTGGTATATGATGATGAAGGGAACCTGCTGGGCGAGACTCAGGGTGGCTCTTCGGGAGAGGATGAAGCAGGCGGGATAGCGATTGATTCAGTGAACAGTTGTTTCTACATCACAGGACAAACCAGTGGCGGTGTGGATGGCAATACCAATATCGGCGGATGGGATGCTTTATTGATAAAAATGAGTTTCGAAGGAGATCTTTTATAAAGGATTACTCCTTAAACCTTTCTTTGTTCTTCTTGACATATAATAAACTCTCAGGCATATGGCTATATAATGCCTTATGATCTGCCGGGTGCCTAATCTTCGGCGCCATCAATAGATTCCATAAAAGGGAGGGGATAAATGTCAAGACACATCAGTCTTCTGATTTTGGCAATCCTGGTCTTTCTATCATCCACTGCCATGGTACAAGACAAAAAATTTGTAGGTTCTGAAAAATGCCTGTCCTGCCATAAACAGATCTATGAAACCTGGAAAGAAAGCACACACTACAGGGCCGTTCAGGATGTGGCTCCCTCCCGAAACGCAATTATTGTCCAATGGAAGGGTGTGGTCAAGGTAAAGTCAGGGAATATACCTGAGGCAAACATCAGGTTGGATCGCAGCCCTGATGGAGACTTTCTTGCAACCCTGGTCGATTCCAAAGACCCCTCCAAAGAGGCCACCTACAAGGTTGCATTCACCCAGGGCGCAGGATCAATGAAGGGGCAAATGTACTACACCAAGATCGGCAATAATTATTACGGACTGCCAATAAACTGGCAGACTGCGGCCTCCAATTTTGTGCCAACGTCTCTTGACTCATGGTATAACGAAGACGGCAGCCTGAAACAGCCTTCAGCCGACCAATCCTGGGAAATGACCTGTGCCGGGTGTCATCAGACCGGACTGGAATACAAAAAGGCGGGGGACGGTTATGCGGCAACCTATTCTGAGATAAGCATCGGTTGTGAAAAATGCCATGGGCC
>JAFGIC010000286.1 GCA_016929815.1 Deltaproteobacteria bacterium | reverse complement strand
GGAGAGATCCTCCCGGAAAAGGTGATATACTTTCTTTGGCTGAAATCCACCGTATTCTTTATCCTTACATTTTCAATCCCGGGCGGAATAACCGTCACCTTTTCTGATGCAACTCCGGCTTTTGCAAGCAGGGATTTTGTGAATTCCGTATAACAGATATAATGATCAACATGTTTTAACACATACCGTGCAAATCTGTTCCTGTACAAAAAAGAGACGATGGTTTTAAAACGAACATTCAAACATCTGCCGCACACGATTTCATCTTTGCAGAATGTACCTGACTTGAAATCAAAATAGCCGATAGCGACACAGAGGGGCCAGTGGTTATGCATCATCAGTACAATTGGAATATTAGTTGCTTTTGCGGCATAGACCGCGTTGATGAGAGACCTGCCCCCGCCAGCATGGAGGTGAACGATGTCAGGCTTAAAGCTCTTGATGGTACTTATTATGGGTTTTGCGACATTTTTCCTGACAGGCAGCAGGAGTGTTCGGGCCAGGTTTCGCCTCCACGGCTGAAAAATTTCCCTGATGTCCAGGCTGACGGTTTTAAAGGGAATGTTTTTTGAATCAAATTCCTTTTTTGTACCTCTCCAATCGGTAAAGGAAGATGAATAGACTAATAACAGTTCATCGGTTTGTGCAAGCCTGCGGCACTCCTCGAATACCCGCTTCTGCGCCCCTCCCGGGAAAGGATAATCAAAACCATAATCAATATGTAATATTCTCATGGGCTGCTTTATTGTCTCTCTCAGGTATTGGGAGAAAACATCTCTTTGTTAGGCGTAGACTTTAATTCGACGTTGTATTGCGCAAGGGTTCGAGGAGTCTAGGGTCGTATTCTATTTTGGATTTTGGATTGCGGATTTTGGATTTATTTTTTTTGAATCCTCGACCTATTATGTATTTCACTTGATCCCTGGAACCCTTGAACCCTTGGATCCTAGAGCTATTCCTTTTTTTGTCCCCTTAAACCTTCCCCAAAATAACACCAGCCGATATGCCGGCATAGTAAAAACATCTTTCCAACTAAAGTTTTTCATCAGATCAGGGATGTCCCGGGCTATGGCATAAGCTAAGGGATAGAGAAACACTTTCAGGAACAAACCTATAGATGAACCATTAATGGAAAATATCTTAACACTGTCAATTCCCTCTTTTAGATGACGGTGATAAAGATCTTTTACTGAATAATGGTGGTGATGTTCAACAATGGAATCCTTAGCGTAGATAACTTTATGACCTTTCTTCCTGATCCGGTATGACCATTCCATATCCTCACTGATCAGCATACCTTCATCAAAACGGTCATTCATCCACAAGATTTTTCTAAGTGCACTGCTGGCCATGGAGAAAAAGTGCTCCCATTTTTTATGCTCTTCACCATCCCCAAAAGCCCTTTCTGTATCTATTTTGATAATGGGGAGGGAGTCTTCTGCTGCCACCTGCCGTGAAAATACAGCTCCAACAGCAGGATCTTCAAAAGGTTTGACCAGATTTTCCAGCCAATATTTGTTAACAGGAACACAATCTGAGTTTAAGAAAACAATAATCTCAGAAGCGCTCAACTCAACAGCCTTGTTCAATACCCTGCCGGGGATATAGGAGCCTTCCGGGACGGGGACGATCTTTGTAGTAAACTGCTTTATCTTTTCAACCGTGCCGTCTGTGGAGCCGTTATCAAAATTGATTACTTCAACGTCCTGGAACGATTGTTCCAAAACACCCTTCAGGGTCATCTCAATAATATCCGCGTCATTCCTTGAACGTATAATTATGGTTACGGCCATTACATACCCGGAGCAATAATATTACGAAGGTTTTGTACACAAGTAGATTTTTTCATCTCTTATCAAAACATATCTTTCTATTGCGGCTTCTCCTAATTCTTCCAAATAATCATCAATGTGTACGTTAAAACCTGCCCTTTCAAGCCGGTCCTTATAATCTCTTCCGTATATCCGCACATGATCACACTGGTTAAAAGCAGACTCCCTTGCATCGGGATCTGTAATGGCCGGATCTTCATAAGTTGTATCCCGGCTATGATCAACCGGTGTTTGCAGGATCGCCCATCCGCCCGGTTTTAAAACCCTGAACAGCTCTGCCATTGCTTTCCCATCATCAGGGATATGTTCAAGGACATGATAGCAGATTATGCAATCAAAGCTATTTTCGGTAAGCGCAATAGCTGTAATATCCATCCTTACAATGGCAAGAGGAGATGAAATATCAACGCTGAGATAATCAATACTGGGAAGGCTTTTACACATTTCCTGAAAATTTTGTGTGGGTGCTATATCAAGCACTTTAAGACTATCTTTGAAAAAGCCTGTTTTATTTCTCAAATATAAGTAAAGGAGCCGATAGCGTGCGACGGAATAGCATCGCGGACATGCTATTTGAACGGGCTTGGTGCCCCAGGGCACGAAGGTACGGAAATGCCCATTACAGCAGGGGCATGTATGTTTCCAACCCCAATACCGTATGCCTCTGCGCTTCAGGTACATCCGCTCCACGCGAGGATAGTATTTAGCCGGTAAAACTTTTTCCAGAATTGATTCTACTCGCATATGCCATCAACCTTCCTTTATTAACTGGCTATTTCGCGAATAATTTTTTAAATTCCT
>JAFGIC010000285.1 GCA_016929815.1 Deltaproteobacteria bacterium | reverse complement strand
TCAAGACAGGGAGTTTATTAAAAATGATTAATAGGCGAATTTTACAAATCCTTCCACTTTTTTTAATTACTGCTTTAGTGATTCAATTATCTTTCCTTAAAAAATGTTATGCGGATGCATTTGCCTATATCCCTAATGGAGGCGATGACACCGTTTCCATAATTAAGATATCCGACAACACCATAACTGCGGACATCCCGGTCGGTGACGGTCCCTTTGGTGTAGCAACAAGTGAAGAATATCTTTATGTTACAAACGAATCCGTTGGAACCGTCTCAATTATCAGTGAAACATTCAACATGTCAATTGATACACTGGATGCAGGAACATCCCCGAGGGGTATTGCTGCTACATCCGATGGTTCCTATCTCTATATCGCCAATTATACTGAAAACACCATCTCAATTATCGACACCTCAACCAAAACCAGGAATCCGATAGGTGTCGGCCTGAATCCTATAGGTGTTTCCGTGAGCCCCATCAACGATTATGTTTACGTAACCAACAGCGGTGACGACTCTCTTTCTATAATATCTGTTGAATCTCAAGAACTGTTCGTAACACTGAAAAACCACTATTATCTTTATTATACAAATGACACAGAAGACATCGCCTTTGACGCCCCCTATGGCGTGGCTGTAAGCTCCAACGGTTATTACGTTTACGTCGTTAATAACGGCAATAATACCATTTCAGTAATATATAACGGAACAGTTTACTCAACGGGGGAAGACTTTGACTGGGACGATTATGATGCGGATAACGACGAGGAAGGACCTTACAATCTTTATGAACCCATATCCGTAGGTAACGATCCCCGTGGTGTAGTTGTCACTCCGGATACGAATTATTTATATGTCACAAATTACGGGGATGATACGGTATCTGTTATTTCCCTCAGCAGCTGGGCGGTCACCGAGACAATCACGGTAGGAGATGGCCCCTACGGGATCTCAATAACGCCCTCAGGTGATTTTGTATATGTGGTTAACGAACTTTCAGGAAACGTTTCCGTCATCTATACCGATCACGATGATGAGGGCGATTATGATGATAATACCGTAGTCGCCACCCTAGATATCGGCAATTCTCCTATAGGCTTTGGAAATTTTATTGGGGGAAAGACTCCCCGAAAACCCACAAGCCTGGTAGCGGACCTGGAGGACACGAACACAATAACAGTAACATGGAACGACAACTCGGATGACGAGCTTGGCTTCAGGTTGATTAGAAAAAGATATATCAGCGGTACTTTTACGGTAATAGCAACAATAGATGCAAACATCACTGAATATACCGACAGTGACCTGGAAAATGATTCAAATTATTATTATAAGGTCTGCGCATACAATCACGCAGGTGATTCTGATTATTCCGATCAGGATTACGCAACAACCGGTAATGAGGATGCCGGTTGCTTTATTGGTACAATCACCAGTGGTTTATCTATCAAGGCCCACGTCAAGGTCCTGATGACGCTCCTCGACAGACTCCTTAGTGGATCATAATGGCTTGTAATATGGTTTAATCCCTGAAAATTACACGGCAAATCAATCTTCGATACGTTATGGCCTCTAGCTATCCACGCGGTATTCGGTAAAAGTACCTTCTTCTCTATTGTCCTGGCCCACCAAATACTGCCTCCTATCGATCCCGCTTCTGCGGTCTGTCTTTTGCCTCCGTCCGGGACTTATATGTCCGATTATCACATTGCCCCGGTCATTAAAGATTGGAATTACGTCATGCTGAAATTCCGTCAAATACTCGGATTTGATTTCCTTTCTCCTGTCGTTAACCCTTCTTCTGTCCACGATGCCGCGTTTCTCAAAGTAGGTCTTCAAAAAAACTACCCCCTCCTGAATTTCTTCTGAATCTCCCCGGCTTGCCTGATATTCGACAAAAAAACGGGATTCACAAACAATGCATCTTGCAGACTTTCTCCATGCAATATCGTTTTGACCACTTTCAATCGAATAGACTGTCCCGCATTTCGGACATCGGATCTTTGATTTATTAACATTCATTATCTGGAACCACCATTAATTATTTATTTCATTTTGTCTTTCGAATTACAATATCTCTAACCTTACTTTTCAGCATATCATAATACCTATCCTTATCATCCCATATAATCCTGCCTGTACTATTTAAATGATCTTCATCTATTACCATGCTGCCGCAGCTGTCTGTTTTATAATCCTGACAGATAAATAACGAAGCATCCTTGATTTCATCAAGCAGAAGCGCATAGAGGGCTGCGTAACTGGGTCTGGTATGATCTGCAAAACTCAGAAGCATTTCATCGTTCCTGTTCAGTACAACAAGTGCATAATCCGACCTGATAAAAAATTCATCCCTATAGAACTCCCCTCTTGAATATGCGCTTTTCCCGTCATGGAGCCTTTCAAATACCGATTCGATCTTCCTGGCAATCTCTTTTTTCCTTTCAAGGGCATCTGACATACTATTTGTTCCTTTTCAAGGTTATCCTGTTAGAAAGTTTTGTGACAAGGCGCCTATGTTCGATAATTTGCGTTTATAGATATATATTCATGGGTAAGATCACAGGTAACTATTTTATACTGATAGTCACCAATGTTCAATTTTATTTTAACAGAAAAAGAGCTGTTTTTCATCCTCTCCGCTGCCGCTTTTTCCTGCTCAGCTCCAACTGCCATGCCGCTGTCAACAATCCTGATATCGTCTATCCAGATAGAGACATATTTCTCCTCCATTGCTATACCGGATCTCCCGAGGGCTGCCATAATCCTCCCCCAGTTGGCATCCTGCCCGTAAAAGGCAGTCTTCACGAGAAAAGAATTTGCGATATTCCTTGCCGCGGCCATGGCATCTTTCTCAGATGCAGCGCCTTCAATATTGATATGAACCAGTTTTGAAGCCCCTTCTCCGTCCTTGACAATCATGACGGCAAGATCATTCATTACATCCTTAAGGCCGTCTCTAAACCCTTCATAATCATAGGCATTTAATTTATCATTTCCTGCCGCACCGTTGGCCAGGACAAATACTGTATCATTTGTACTCGTGTCCCCATCAACAGTGATCCTATTAAAGGTCTTTGCCACTGAGCTGGAGATGGCCTTTTTTAATTCCTCTCTTTCAATATTTATATCAGTTATAATGAAGCTCAGCATCGTGGCCATGTCCGGCATTATCATGCCAGCACCCTTGGCGATCCCCAGGATACGGTATGGATGATTCCCTGCCTTCCCCTCAAAAATACTTATTTTAGGGAATGAATCGGTTGTCATTATTGCCTCCGCTGCGAGAGGAATATTTCCCTCTGACAGACCCCCGACCAGCCCGGGTATAGCACCTGCGACCTTAACCATATCCATCTGGGCGCCTATTACACCAGTGGATGCAACAAGGACCTCCTCCTTTTTAATGCCCAGTTCTCCGGCAACCAGTTCCGCAGTAAGCTCCGCATTTCTGATACCCTCGCTGCCTGTGCAGGCATTGGCGTTCCCGGCATTAGCTATGATAGCCCTTGCCCTGCCTTTTAAAATATGCTCCATGCTTAAAAGCACAGGCGCAGCCTTTACCTTATTGGTTGTAAAAACCCCTGCTGCAACTGCCTCCCTTTCCGAATATATCAGCGCCATGTCATAAGACTTGTTTTTTTTAAGTCCTGCGGCAATCGATGACGCCTTGAACCCTTTCACACTGATATCTTTTTTCCCCATATAATATTCCTTGTAATCTTACTATTTTAAATTCGCACCGCAGCATTTCTTGTATTTTTTACCGCTTCCGCATGGACAGGGGTCGTTCCTGCCAATCTTTTCTCCCTTGCGTCTTACAGTGACCGGTTTATCACCTTCGTCTCCATGACTGAAGCGCATGGCCCGTTTTTTCATGGGTATCTCTTCAGGCCTTTGTCTTCGGACCTGTATCCTGGAAAGGGTAGTGATAATCTCTTCGCTTACACGGTTCATCAATTCCTCGAAAAGAGAGAACCCTTCCTTCTTATATTCTCTTAAGGGATCAAGCTGTCCATAACCCCTTAGCCCAATCCCCTCCTTCATATGGTCCATGTCCTGCAAATGCATTATCCAGTTCTTATCAATAATCTGCAACATGACAATCCTCTGGAAGGACTCCAGACCTTCTTTTGCTATGTCCCTAGTCTTGTTCTCAAAGGCCTCTTTTGTCTGTTTCTTCAGCAGATCAACCAGGTTTTCATAATCAAGATCATGAAACTCCTCCTCGCCCATGTCCCTCGGGCTGATCAGCGGACGAAATCCGAAGACCCTAATAATTAACTCGCTCAGCCCGTTTATATCCCATTCTTCGGGATGTGACTTCGGATCAATAAATGTCGCTACTAGCGCATCTATCTTTTCATCCATCATCTCCTGGATAATCTCCGCCTGACCGTCCGCGGACAGTATATTTTTCCTTAGAGAATAGATTATCTCCCTGTGTTTATTCATTACATCATCATACTCAAGAAGGTGTTTTCTTATATCGAAATTGTGCGCCTCAACTCTTTTCTGGGCATTTTCAATTGCCCTGGAGATAAGGTTGGCCTCTATCGGCTGCCCCTCTTCCATGCCCAGGCGTTCCATGATGGATGATATCCTGTCCGAACCGAATATCCTTAAAAGATCATCCTCGAGGGACATATAAAAACGCGAAGATCCCGGATCGCCCTGCCTGCCGGACCTTCCTCTGAGCTGGTTGTCTATACGACGGCTCTCATGTCTTTCGGTGCCCAATATATGAAGGCCGCCAAGCGCTGTAACTCCCTCACCCAGCACGATATCCGTTCCCCTTCCTGCCATGTTTGTTGATATTGTTACTGTATTTTTCTGGCCGGCCTGAGCAATGATCTCCGCCTCCCTTTGATGATGTTTCGCGTTCAGAACGGAATGAGGTATGCCCTGTCTCTTAAGCATCTTGCTCAGGATTTCGGATTTTTCAATTGAAATGGTTCCCACGAGAACAGGCTGCCCCCTGTCATAAAGCTCCTTTATCTCGTTTATTACGGCATTGAACTTTTCCCTCTCGGTCTTGTATATGACATCTGCGTTATCCTTGCGTATCATCTTTTTGTTTGTCGGAATGACAACAACATCCAGTTTATATATATTATGAAATTCCGCTGCCTCAGTGTCGGCTGTGCCTGTCATTCCCGCCAGTTTTTCGTACATCCTGAAAAAATTCTGAAAGGTTATAGTGGCGAGGGTCTGATTCTCCTCAGCTACATTTACATCCTCCTTTGCCTCTACGGCTTGATGCAGCCCATCGCTCCACCTGCGTCCCGGCATCATACGGCCTGTAAACTCATCTACAATAAGTACCTGCCCGTCTTTCACAACATACTGGACATCCTTTTCAAAAAGCCAGTAGGCCTTTATAAGCTGCTGTGTTGCGTGAAGCAGTTCGGAGGAACGCAGGTATCGTGCTTCGATCTCTTTTAACCTCTCAGCCTTTTCTTCATCAGAGAGGGAATTGTCCTCCCTTACTGCAAAACTTTCCTGATCTATATCCGTCAGGACAAATTCTCCTAGACCCCCGCTTGAAAGAAGCTTTATTCCCTTTTCAGTAAGTTCCACTGCGTTGCTTCGCTCATCAATCGTACAAAACAGTTCCTGATCAAGCTCATGGAGAATCTTTTGAGACCTTAATATGCTCTCGGTCCTTTCAATCCTTTTTTTCAGGGCCTGGTTATGTGCAAGTATGTCAAGGTAAGCAGGGTTTTTCGGGTCGCCCCTTTGAACCTGCAAAAGTAGTTCTATGGTCCTTTCACCTTCATCGTTCTCCTTCAGTCTATCCCTGGCTTCGTTAAGTATGCCCCTGACAACCGACCCCTGTTTTTTCTTTAAATTTATTACTAATGGTTTTGCCTCTGCGAATATCCTGTTCTCACTGTGTTCGACCGGACCGCTTATTATCAATGGCGTCCTCGATTCATCTATAAGTATGCTGTCAACTTCATCTACTATCGAAAAATAAAAACCTCTCTGTACGAGCTCGTTGACATTATATTTCATGTTGTCTCTGAGATAATCGAATCCGAACTCATTATTGGTCCCGTATGTAATGTCGCATGAATATGCATTTTTTCTCTCAGTCTCATCCATCCCATGCACGATAACGCCTACCGAAAGCCCGAGAAAATTGTATATCGCCCCCATCCACTCAGCGTCTCGTTTTGCCAGATAATCATTTACTGTTATCAGATGCACCCCCCTCCCTGTAAGTGCATTCAGATACAAAGGGAGTGTGGCGGCAAGGGTCTTTCCTTCGCCTGTCTTCATCTCTGCAATCTTTCCCCGGTGAAGTACGATTCCGCCTATAAGCTGGACATCAAAATGGCGCATCTTTAGAGTCCTAACAGATGCCTCGCGTACTGCGGCGAAGGCATCAGGAAGCAGTTCATCCAACGCCTCGCCCTTGGATAATCTCTCCTTAAACTCCTGTGTTTTGGACCTGAGCTGATCATCAGATAATGCCTTAAACGAAGGCTCCAGACTGTTTATTTCTTCAACGATCGGGGCCATAGCCCTGAGTTCCCGCTCGTTCTTGCTTTTAAAAACCTTTTTAATAAGTTCGCCTATCATAATGCCTTTCCCTGCATGTATTAAAAGTACGATTTCATACGATAAATAATTGAATTCTATTATATTACATAACCTTTTAATCCAGATTGTGCAATAGTCATTTTATGACAAATAACCTTAATAGAATTATAACTTCTTGTGGTATATGATCCGGAGGTTAATTGAGGATATATCTCTCAGGATTGACCGCCACATCGTTAAGATGTACTTCATAGTGAAGGTGTGGTCCCGTCGAGCGGCCGGTATTACCCATCAGGGCAATAATCTGACCGCGCTTTATGGCCTGACCCGTTTTAACGATGGTTTTCGAAAGGTGTCCGTAGATGGTTTTAAAACCATAACCATGGTTGATTGTGATATTTATTCCCATGCCGTCTGATTTTGCGACAGACGCAACAACACCGTCAGCGGGTGCGACGATCTCTGTGCCCATCCTGGATGATATGTCCAGGCCACTGTGGAATTCCTTCTTGTTGGTAAAGGGTGAAACGCGGTATCCAAACCTGGAGCTTACCCAGCCTTCAGTGGGCGAAATTGAGGGGGTACACGCAAACATTGACTTCTGGCTTTCTATGAAGTCGAAAAGTTCTGTCTTTTCCTGTGCCTGAACAGAAATCTCCGTACTAATGTTTTCAAGGGATTGATGCATTAGGCCTATTAGTTTCTGGTCAGAGTTGGCGGTTGCATCTTCAGATTCCAGAAGGGAAAAATCAGATCCACCGATTCCTAAAAATTGTGTCTCTTCCTCTCCCGTGTCCAAGTTGACCATAATCTTTATCTTGTTTTCAAACTCCTTGAGTTCTGCTACTTTTTTATTTATCTGATCAATTTTGCCGGCAAGGGATATGAGTTGATTTTTATATTGATTGTTTTGATTCAAAAGGCTGAGCTTTTCGGGGATATTTTTCTTTAGTTTAAGGTAGTCGCTTGAGACCCATACGATGCCTGCCGTTATTGACAAGAACAATACCATAAACAGTTTTAAAAAAAGCTTCGGTACTTTGAACTGTTTGACAGCATTTATCCCATCCGGAAGATATACAATTGTAATCTTTTTTAACAACAAAACAGCCTCTTTAACTGATATTTATTTTTTATTATAAATCAGATCATCTCGTTCATTTTCACAGATTATGACAAAAACAGGAAATAGCAATCACTCATCTGAAAATCCGATCCTAAACAATCAACCAGACTCTCAGCTGGATATAACTACTTGATATTACAATCTTTCTACGGTAACAATATTACTATGTCACCCGGATGTGATATTTGGCAAATTTTGTTATGTCCGAATATCATATAATTATTCCGATTGTCAACCTTATTATTCCATTTTATCGGAATTTTTTCGTGTTTCCATTAGAAAAAATGAGGCTATGGATTGAGCAAGGGGTAGGCTTATGCCCTTTACGAGGGCTAATTCCTCGGGTTTTGCCCTGGATATAGAATCAATATCACCGAATCTATTCAGTAAGTTCCTCTTTCTGGATGTACCTATCCCCGGTATTAAATCCAGCAGAGATCTTTTCATCGTCTCATCTCTGAGTTTTCGGTGATAGGAAATGGCCCTCCTATGGGCCTCATCTCTTATCCTCATTAATAATAACAAGACAGGATGGTCGCTTCTCAGGACCAAAGGATTTTTCCTTCCCTTAATGAAAATCTTGTCTGAAGTTTCACCTTTTTTCCTGTCTGCCTTGGCGATTGAAATGACATTCATTTTTTTACAATCAACGACCTCTTTAATTGCCTTAGTGACAGTCAACAGGTGTCCCTTGCCTCCATCCAATACCAATAGGTCTGGGGGCTCGCTTACCTTCAGGTGTCTAATCACCAACTCCGACATCATCTCATAATCGTTTATACCTTCCACCCCTCTTATCCTATAATTTCTATACCCGTCCTTATTTGGCTTTCCATCTATAAAAGAGGCCACTGTACCAACTGCCATGCCACCCTGAAGATTTGATATGTCCATGCATTCGATTTTTGCAGGCATCTTTTCAAGACCAAGCGTTGATCTGGTCATATTAATTATATCTTCCTCGGTCTTTTCCTCGGTTCTTAGAAGCGCATCTTCGGCATTGGATACTGCCATATCAATCATTCTTACCTTTTCGCCCCTTACAGGCCTAATAATTGATACTTTTTTACCTGACATACCGGATATCCATTCTGCTATTGAATCAGGGTCTTCTATATCCTCTGAAATAAGTATCTTTTTCGGAAGGAATATTGATTTACTGTAATATTGCTTCAGGAAGGACTCCATGACCTCTGAACTCGAAGACGATGTATTCTTAAAGGAATAATTTCGGCTGCCTGTAAGATATCCTTTTCTAATAAACTGTATAACAAGCTGATATATATCTTCCCTGAATGCAATCCCTATAACGTCCAAGTCCTCCAAACTCGCCGATACCACGTGCTGTCTCTCTACAGTCTTCTTAAGTGCGATTATACGGTCCCTGATCCTGGCCGCTCCTTCATAGTCCTCCATATCCGACAGTCTCCTCATATCTCTTTCCAGTTTCCTGAGCAATTCACGGTTTCGTCCTTCAAGAAACAACCTCACCTGGGCGACAATTTCCATATAGGCAGATAAAGGTACTTTATTTGAACATGGACCAAGACATCTTCCCATCTGAAAATTAAGACATGGTCTAATCCTTTTTCTCAAGGTACCAGTCTTGCATTTTCTTAAAGGGAAAATCCTGTCTATGAGCCTTATGCTTTCTCTTACTGAATGGGACGACGAGAATGGCCCGAAATAAACCGCCCCATCCTTTTTTATCCTTCTTACAATATTAAGCCTGGGATATGTTTCATTTAAGTCAAGCCTTATACAAGGGTACTGTTTATCGTCGCGTAATATAACATTGTATCTGGGCATATACCCTTTTATCAGGCTGCTCTCCAGTATGAATGCCTCATTTTCAGTCGCGGTAAGGATATAATCCAGTCCCCTTGCCCTGTTTATCATGGATGCTGTTTTTTGAGAGGCATCCGCTCCTGCCCTGAAATAGGATAACACTCTTTTCTTCAGGTTTTTTGCCTTTCCCACATATATGACATGTCCTGAGGCGTCTTTAAAAATATATACCCCCGGTTTACTTGGAGGATAAGATCTCAAAACACCATTTTCAATATCTATCCCGTTCGGTGCCAAGTTGATATTCTGTAATTGATTATTACCTTGCATCCCGTAAGGTTAAGTGATATTCATAAAAACAGTCAAGAAATTTAATGACCATAATTCAATAAGCGAATCTATGAGGCCGTCCTTTCACCCAAGACTTGTTAATAACCCCTTT
>JAFGIC010000284.1 GCA_016929815.1 Deltaproteobacteria bacterium | reverse complement strand
CCTTAGCTGCTCCCGATCATGAAGTTTATCCTATTTCAGACATTGAGGGTGAAACAAAACTTATCTTTTCACACTTCTTTGACATCCTTTTCCCTCCTGCAATAGTTTTTGGCGGAATAGCCCTTATGTTCTCAATAATTCAATCAATGAATTATGGGTGGCATCACATTGTGCTGTTACATGTCGCAATGTACTTTTTTGCCATGGCTGTACTTATATTCCGCCGCCGTATCCCCGTCAACCAGAAGATCGCCTTTATGCTTGTCCTGCTGTCCATTTCGGTAATACAGTCCCTTTATTCCATGGGCCTTGCAGGTGAAGGGATTTTAACCTTGATTGTTCTATGCATATTTTCCTGGTTTTTCCTCGGTATAAGGGCAGGCCTTATAGTCATAATTTCCGGGATAACGGTCTTGTCGGCAATAGGTGTATTAATATGCACGGGCATAATCAAGCCATATCAAGATGTTATTAACTATATTTCCGAACCTCTCACATGGGCTGTTCATATTGCCTTGGTGCTTCTTTATATTATTCCCCTTGTCCTGATAATCAACTACATGAGGAAAAGGATAATTGACTCTCTTGTTTCATCAAGAAAGATGAACGCGCAGCTGCAGGAGGAGATAAAGGTAAGGGCTGTCACGGAAAACGACCTTCGTGAGAGCGAGGAAAAATATAAAGGCGTTGTAGAAAACTCGCTTGTCGCCTTCTATATTATTCAGGACGGCCTCTTTCGATTTGTCAACACATGTTTCTGTAAAATTTCCGGCTACGAGTATGCTGAGATTGTCGATAAAATGGATCCTCTTGATCTGATCCACCCTGATGACATGAAAAAGGCTGAAAAAATCAAGGCGGACTTCCTTGATGGCAAAAGCACTATAGCTCAATATGACCTTAAACTGATTAAAAAAGACGGCACGATTATTAATGTTAAGATTATAAAAAATACAATAAGCTATAATGGAAGACCGGCGTATTTCGGGACAGCGCTTGATGTCACCAAGGAAAAGGTACTGGAGGCCAAGCTGCTTCAGGCGCAGAAGATGGAGGCGGTGGGGACCCTTGTGGGGGGAATAGCTCATGACTTTAATAATATCCTCACGGCCCTGATGGGGTACGGGACAATACTCCAGATGAAAATGGATGGAGCAGATCCCCTGAGACGATACACAGATCAAATCATCTCCGCTTCGGAGAAGGCGATTAATCTTACCCGGAGCCTTTTAACCTTCAGCAGAATGCAGCCTGTCACGCTAAAATCCGTCAATCTCAACAGGGCTGTTCAGGGCACAGAGAATCTTCTCAGAAGGCTTATTACTGAAAATATAACGCTTGAAACGGACCTTGCGCCTGATCAGATTAATATTCTCGCTGATAACATACAGATTGATCAAATACTTTTCAATCTGGTTACTAACGCGAGGGATGCGCTGCCGAAAGGGGGACGACTTAAGATCAGCACAAAAAAGGCTGAACTTAATGATGAATTTATCCGTATCAATGGGTTCGGCAAAAAGGGGAGATATGCCCTTCTTGCCGTATCGGATAACGGCATAGGGATGGATGAAAAAATCATAAACAGGATCTTCGACCCGTTCTTTACTACCAAGGATGTGGGAAAAGGGACAGGACTGGGTCTCTCGACCGTATATGGAATCGTGAAACAGAATCACGGATATATTACCGTTAGAAGCGAGCCTGAAAAAGGAACGGATTTTAACATCTACATCCCATTATTAACCGGGGATTATTTTGATCAGGATAAGTTCCCCGTCAAGTTAAGGGATGGCGCCGAGTCTATCCTGGTTGCCGAAGACAATAATGAGGCCAGATCTTTTATAAAGGATATCCTTGAACAGCAACGTTACAGGGTTGTCGAGGCCTCGGACGGTGATGACGCCATCAAGAAATTCAAGGACAATAACGGTATTTCCCTTGTTATCCTTGATTCCATAATGCCGAAGATAAACGGAAAAGAGGCCTGCGCCGCAATAAAAGGCATTCAGTCTGAAGTGCTGACCTTGTTCATGAGCGGCTATTCAAAGGAGGCTTTGCTGACAAGAGGAATGATTGAGCCGGAGGTCGAATTTATTTCCAAACCATTCGCCCCTGATGAATTATTAAAAAAGGTGGGAGACCTCCTGGACAGGCATAATCAGATATTTCCCTGACAGAGTGAAAGTGGGATTGCACCTTTTTACAGGGGCCAGGTGATCTCCTTCCACCATGATTTTCTGGCTTTCCAGTACTCAAGGGTCTGTATTGCGCCGTTTATAACCGCACGTGTAGGGTCATCGGCAATCTTTGTCTTTAACCCTGTCTTTATCTCTATCAGCCTGTCTATACCCCTGATGCAGCTCCCGCCTCCTGTCAGTACTATACCCGAATCCTGCAGTTCGGATAATGTCTTTTCGGAGAGCCTGTCCACGCCCGACCGGATCATTTTTAAAATCCTGTAAATGGCAGGCTCCAGGGCCTTCAGGATTTCGCGGCGGGTAACATTAATGGCATGCTCTTTTTTCTTGATGATATCTATCCCTTCCACTCTTATAGGCCTGTCGTCAAAGAGCGCCCCGGTATCAAGTATCCCGTCTATCTCATAGGTCAATTTTTCTATATCGCTATTAAATGGCGATAGCCTGTGGCGCGCTATTATGGCGCTTCTGACGGCCCTATGGAGATCGCTGCACGCGGTCCGGACAGCGGATGTAAATACGAGCCTGCCTTTCCTTATGACCACCATGTCCGTGACACCGTCCCCTATGTCTATAAGCATCTGTGCATGCGGACTATCCATGTCTATGCCCGCCCCTATGGCTGCGGCCCATGGCTCCGGTATAATAGCCACGTGAGAGGCGCCGGCGTTTGAAATGGCCTCTGAAAGGAGTCTTCGTTCCTTTTCCGTGCTGTCTGTGGGTGCGCATGCAAGGGAGACCGGGGCGCGAAGGGTCTTTAGCCGTTTGAACAGCGGCTTTAAAAGCGAGACGGCATTATCCGCCTCTGTAATGACGCCACCACGGAGGGGGAATGAGATGAACCGGTTATTAAGATACTCTATAAGTTTATCGGAGGATTCCTGTACGCCGTCCCTGTTGACCATACGGACAAAAGAGGGTTCCTCAGCAATCATGCCTTTTTCGCAGGAATACATTCGGGTATTCGCAGTCCCTAGATCAACCGCTACACAGGGTCTGTTGATCAGTTTTTCGAGCATTGAGAGCATTCCCCCTGATTATTAAGATGATTATTCTTTAACTGTTTCTACCCCTGACGGTGCCTTGAATATAAAATCATCCTTTTTTAAATCGTTGCGGGTTGAAGGCCTTTCCAGTCTGAACCTTGTAATGCCTCCCAGAAGGTCGTATATCTCCACAACACGTATATTATAAGTGCCTCTTTCCACGAGAAGCACTATATGATCCATGTCATCCCACAGAGGATTGGGAACCAGTTTAAGACTATACTCCTCATTTTCCTCAAGTTCAATATCAAAACTGTCACATACATTACTAAGACCGCTGAATATATCGCTGAGGAGCCTTATCTCCCTGCCCAGTGATTCCGCCGGATACTCATAAACCGTTTTCGTTGTCTCAATGTAATACCACAGGATTTCTCCATCCGTTGTCACCGTCTCCCTGCCGGGTGTCTCCTGCTGGATTGCAAGGCAATGTGGTGGGGTAAAAATTATAGTCCCTGTTGCCGTATCAGATGCTGCCTCGTCACCCAGCATTGCCATTGATTTTGTTATTATCTCTCTTTTATAGGAGACAGACATGCCTTTAAACTCACCGTACCTCTTTAAGATGCCTTCAAGGACAACGGAAAGCCGGTCATCTTCCCCCGCTGTTGTTTCAGCGGATATAGATAATATCAAACATAATAAAATAATCCAAATAATAACAAGTTTTTTAAATAATTTTTTCACGGTTCATTCCCTTCTGCCGTAAACATCCCTGGCCCTGATGCCGTCGGAGGGCCCTACGATCCCCTCCTTCTCCATGATCTCTATCATCCTCGCGGCCCTGTTATAACCCACTCGCATTTTTCTTTGTATCATTGATATGGATGCCTGTCCGGTCTGTATTACAAGGTCAACGGCCCTCTCATATTTCTCATCCTTTTCCATGTCACCCTCTTCAGTATCCTCATCACTCGAAACCGTTGACATGATGGATGTGTCATATTCAGGCGTCCTCTGGCTGCGCAGAAAATCCGTCACCCTCTTTACCTCTTCCTCTGAAATATAGGCGCCATGGATCCTGGTCAACCTGCCGGCCCCCGGAGGCATAAAAAGCATGTCGCCCTCTCCGAGCAGGTGCTCTGCGCCTATAGTGTCCAGTATTGTCCTTGAATCCACCTTGGAGGAGACCTGGAAGGATATGCGGGTCGGGAAGTTCGCCTTGATTATCCCTGTCAGCACGTCAACGGAAGGACGCTGTGTAGCAATAATAAGATGTATGCCCGATGCCCTTGCCATCTGGGCCAATCTGGTTATGGACTCCTCCACCTCCCTTGACGAGACCATCATGAGATCGGCAAGTTCGTCTATAACCAGTATGATATAGGGCAGTGGCTTGCCGACACCCTCTTCACTGCCGGTTGCCGTTGACTGCTTCTGCTTGTGCACCTTCCTGTTGTACGCCTCGATATTTCTTACTCCCCTGTCGGAAAGAAGCATATATCTCCTTTCCATCTCCTGGACTGCCCATCTTAAGGCCTTTGTGGCGTCCTTTGGCTCCGTCACCACAGGGTGAAGAAGATGAGGTATATCCTGATATACGGAGAGCTCTATCCTTTTGGGATCAATAATCAGCAACTTTGCCGCGTCAGGGGCAAGCTTGAAGAGTATGCTGTTTATCATGGCATTAAGGGAAACGCTCTTGCCTGTGCCTG
>JAFGIC010000039.1 GCA_016929815.1 Deltaproteobacteria bacterium | reverse complement strand
TTACCGCTAGAGTGGATGAAATTGATAGATTGCTCGGCCTGGAGTTAGGTGCAGATGATTATATATGCAAGCCGTTCAGTCCAAGGGAAGTTGTTGCCCGAGTTAAAGCGGTTTTACGCAGAAGCCTTCCCGAATTTCAAGAGGAAAAGCTGGTTTTAGGACCAATAACAATAAAATCCGACAGCCACAGGGTGATAATAGGGGACACCGATTTGAGGCTGACGCCGGTCGAATTCGAATTGCTGAGGATTATGGCATCGAAACCGTTTAACGTGTTCACTCGCAGCGATCTTATCTCCAAGATTAAGGGACGTAATTTCGACGGTTATGGAAGGGCAGTCGACAGCCACATAAAAAATCTCCGAAGGAAAATAGATGAGCTTCTGCCAGGGAACAGGATTATCCAAACCGCTTACGGCATGGGATATTTCATTAGTGTTTATCAAACGATAAAGGATTGAGTGATTATTCAGAATATCCAAAAGATGTGGGTGTGTTTCTTATTACCTGCTAACGGTCTTTAAATTAAAGGATTTTTCTTAAAACTTTCACCTATTAAACCAATCGCCCTTTCAGCAGTTTTAATCAAGCAAAATGGAAAATCTATCAGGGTTGTCCGCTTGGCGGACCTGCAAAAACATAAAAAACACATAGACTGTAGTGCCTGTTCGATGAACGGATCAATCTTATTTGTTGAAATTGTTTGAGATAATTAATCGTTGTCTTTGATTTCAATAAAAATATATTGACATAATTGATCTATGACTATAATAAATTAAAGACATGTTTTACATTGTTAAAACAAATGTCAATATATCTATAGGATTGGGCCACAATCTGCCTGAGTTGCCAGGGTAACCTCAAGGTCCAAAGGTTGTCATGTGATGCATAAACCTATGTAGAAGGGAGTTTTGATTAAAATTAAAATTGGCTGCTATCATGAAATAAGGATCAGCTCAAATTGAAGAAAGAAAGGGGGATGTAAATGCGAAGTTCGGACAGAAGGACATTTTTAAAAACTGTATTACAGGGGACGCTGGCCACAGGCATCGGCTTGAATCTTCCAGAGGGGGCTTGGGTTTATGCCGACGAGGCCGCGGGTATACAAAATAACAATCAAACCAGGGAAAATAGGATGGAAGCCGATGTCCTGGTCGTTGGCGGAGGCATAGCGGGTTGTTTCGCAGCGATAAAAGCCGCTGAGCAGGGCGCCAAGGTGGTTCTGGCGGATAAAGGTTATGTCGGCAAATCGGGCCAGAGTCCCTACGGAGGCGGCTTCATGATTTACAACGCTGATTGGGGGCATGACCTGAACGCCCGCATGAAGGAATATAACAAAGTGAGCGAATATCTCAATAACCGCTACTGGACCGAAACTACACTAAAGGAATCTTACGCCAGATACCAGGACATGATGTCCTATGGAGTTCAGTTTGCGAAAAATCCGGTGCATTTTGAAAAAGGTAAAGATGATAAATCGCCAGTTTCAGGCGCTAAAGCTCCAGCCGGACAACAACAGTCTGGAACAATTGATGAAACGACTACAGGTGATTATTGTCTGATCCTCAGGAAGCAGGTTCTAAAGAGCGGCGCCATAATCCTGGACAGGATCATGATAACCGAGCTTCTGAAACAGTACGGAAGGATTGTCGGGGCCGTCGGGCTGTCTGTTGACAACGATGAGATGTATGCCATCACGGCCAAGGCTACTATAATGTGCGTAGGAGCCTGCGGCTTCAAGCCGGCAGGATATCCCCCGCTTGCACAATTGACTTGCGACGGAGAGGCTATGGCCTACCGAGCCGGCGCCGAAATTCTCGGTAAGGAATTCGTAGATACTCATTTTACCAGAGGCGATATCCCCAACACTATCAGCCGAAGAAGATCAATAGCCAACATTGGGATGGTGTCAGAAGATCTTAGAGATATCATCGGCGTTAAAGAGCCACCGACAATAGTCGGCCGAGGTCCGATTCCAGAGAGAATTAACGCGGAAGGCAAAAAAATACTTGAATCCGATCGTGGTGAGGGAGCATCACGCTATACGTACAGCTATCTCCAATTGGAGTTTGAGGCCCATGCGGGCAGAGCGCCGATATCCTCCAATGGTAAAGAAACAGTCGGCGGCGCTTGTCTTGGAATGTCTCATCGCAAGGCTGACGGCATCTGGCCCGCAAACGACAAGTGCGTCTCAAGCGTTCCCGGGCTTTACGCCGCGGGTGATGCCCTGGGGAACATGCAAAACGGCGCCGTCTATGCTGTTGGTGGATCTTCCCTGGCCGGCGGCGCTGTTACCGGCACCATAGCCGGTGAAGCCGCTGCTCAAGAGGCCAGGCAAATGGGCAAACTAACGGTAAACGAGAATGAAATCCAAAGGGCAAAACAGTTTGTTTACGCCCCCAAAGAACTCAAGGGCGGCTACAGCCCCAGGTGGGTGACTCAACTTCTTCAGAACACCATGATGCCTTATTTCATTTCCTATATCAAGAAAGAGGATCGCTTGCAGGCGACCCTGACCATAGTCGAGTTCATCAATCAACATCTTGTTCCAAAACTTTTTGCAAGAGACGCGCATGAGTTACGTCTGGCCCATGAAACCAGAAATATGGTGCTTAGCGCAGAGATGAGGCTAAGGTCTGCCCTTTTCAGGACAGAGAGCAGGGGCAATCACTACAGAGAGGACTATCCGCGGAGAGATGACTCAAACTGGCTGGCATGGACAAAGATAAAAGAAGAGAAAGGCAAAATGAAGCTCATTAAGGTGCCCATTCCCAAGGAGTGGTGGCCAGACCAATCCATACCTTACCAACAAAGATATCCTTTCCGATTCCCCGGTGAGGAGGCATGAAGAGGTTTATTACCTGTTGAGATTGTTAACAGCAAGCAACTTGGAGCTTTAAGGAGGAGGCTAAAATGTCAATTGAGCAAATTGATCCAGCAAAATGCATAGGTTGCGGGACATGTGCTATCAGTTGTCCTGCAGATGTTATCAGAATGGACAAGGAGAGCAAGAAGGCTGTTATTAAATATCGTGAAGACTGCGCATTGTGCTGCTGGTGTCTGGCAGAATGTCCCGTAGGCGCGATAACAGTCTTGCCCTATAACACATCGCCCCTTTTCATAAGCTGGGGATAAGAGAAGGAGGACATGCGTTCACATCAGAAAAGAAGATTTTTTCATGGATGTCTGAACGGGCATTATTAACCATGGCAGGAAGCTATCACGCCTTGATTTCTTACTGCCTTAACCTGGGTGTCGGCATAGGAGATGCCGGCATTAGCAAAGGAGGGATGAATGAAAAAAATAGATATTATCTTATTAACCTTAGCCATTGTCTTT
>JAFGIC010000038.1 GCA_016929815.1 Deltaproteobacteria bacterium | reverse complement strand
CTGCCGGCAGTCCGAAATGCATAAGCACGGACGGCCTTAGCCTGGAACAGATATCCCGGACAGACTGGATAGCGCCGTCGATCTGACTTTGAAAGGATTCAACCTGCCTTTTAATATGACCGGCGCGTTTCGGCGCGTTTTTTTCCAGAAAGGAGGCGTCAATCTTCATGACCGATAGAAGCTGACCCAGTTCATCATGAACCTCCCTGGCGATGCTGAGTCTTTCTTCCTCACGGGCGCGCTGCAGGTGTTCAGAAAGATAACGCAATTCCTCCCTTGAATGTTCCAGTTCCCTTTCAACCTTTTTGCGCTCTTTAACCTCCCTGCGCAGCTTCTTATTTATTTCCTTGAGCTCAGAGGTCCTTTTTTCTACACGGCTTTCCAGGTTGATGTTTATTTCACGGAGCGCCTTCTCGGCCTCCTCACGACGAGTCACATCAATTAACATACCGACTCTGGTCCTGTCGGGCAGTACGATTGTCCTCATTTCGATAATCTTGGTAACGCCATCCTTGGTTTTTATCTCATCCAGGAAAATGCCGCCCCCTGCCTCCTCGATCTGACGCAGTTTTTCCTTCTTTGCCTGCAGGTCAACATGATCCGGGATCATTGCCTCTATGGCAGACTTTACATCACCCGCCTCTGAGGCGGAGTAACCGGAAATCCTTATCAGTTCAGGATTCTGATAAACAACCTCCCCTGTCTCACCTTTGTTTACTATTATACCAAAAGGGGCGTTATCGAGGATAAAAAGCAGGTCTTCACCTTTTGCCTGGGATGCCCATGCGCCGCGATTATAACTGGAGATCTCCCTGTCCTTTCCTTTGGATACATAAGAAACCCCTTCCGATATAACCACAATGCCCGTTGATTTTGATAAACCTTTATCCCTTGAAGGCATATTGTTTTCTCCATATTGTATATTATGAGATGAGAGACCCCGTGGGTCAAAAAGGCCTTTTATAAGCTCCAATATAACAATATTGTGCCTGATCAGCCATTTTTTTCTATAGATTTATCTGATATCATTATTTCCTTGGCTTGAACACAGCTCTTTGGATAATGCCGTTGTAGAATTTTGAATAGCATGTGCCGTTATATGACGGCATAACGTTTTAATACAGCCGCCTGTCCCCTTATAACAAAATGTTAGCGCAAAATTGTTGACTATCTTTCTGAATTAAAATAGGAAGGCGGATAATATTAGGCGATGGGATGCAGGTCGGATGCTTTAAAATAATAATAAAAGGAAAGGGATATATGAAACTGAAAAACGCGTTCGTAATGATTGCAATGTTGATTCTGTCATTTTCCCTGATCAACTGCGGCGGGGGCGGTGAAGATGCCGAGGAAATAAAAGGCGCCATGGAGGCAACAGAAGCTCAAGAGGAGACAGGCGACAGGGGTGAAACGATCTCTGAAAAGGATATTGCCTCTATCGATGATCCGGAAATAAGGGAGCTCCTGTCGGCACAAAAGGAGGCCCTTCCTGAGACAAGCTTTGACAGGATCATGAAGGCAAAGGAAGAGGGAAAGATCTCGGAGCAGGAGGCCATGCTCCTGACATTGACCGCCGGTTACAACCGTGAGGATCTCCCGGAATATTACAAATCGGAATATAAGTCGGGAAGAGACGGTCTTCAGGACGCGGAAGACTGGATGAATGAAAATTACGAGACCCTGGACGAAGAGACAAAGGCAGCTGTAAAACCCTATTATGTTATGCCGGACGACCCTGAGTCCATATTCAATAAACCGGATGCCAAAAAGGCCCTGCTGGACAGGATATCGCTCATCCCGGACGCAGGGGCCGCGGAGCTTACATGGGAGTCCATGGAATTTACCGCGGATGGAAAGGCGTTTGACATCTATTATATCGGTGAATACGGTAAAAAGCAGGCGGAGTGGATAAAGGGCGCGGTCATAAAGAGCTACCCCGAATTCAAGACACTATTGGGCGTCGAGCCCCGTGAGACCATTAATATATATATTACACCCATAGAAGACTATGGCCTAGCAGGCTGTAGAAATTCAGACACGACCTATCTTTTGAGGTACATCAAGATAAGGTCGGGGATGGATGAAAGATATACCAAGGCCGTCACGGCACATGAGCTCTTCCATCATTTCCAGTACTCCATACCTATCTTCAGCAGCATGGGAATGGACTTTAAATGGCTGATGGAGGCCACCGCCACCTGGGCCATGCATTATATCTACCCTGAGTTAAACGTGGAGCATGAATTCCTCAAGGTATATAGAGATGAGCTCGGCAAAAATATGATCCAGGCCGGAAGAAATCATGAGTACGGCAGCTACACATGGTTCCTGTTCCTGGAACAGTATTCCAATTCCAAAGACATTGTGAGGACGTCGCTTCTGAATGCAAAGGCCCTGGGCGCGAAAAAGGCCTCAGCGACAGGGCTGGACAACTTCGACGACCTTTTTTCCGAATACGGATACTGGAACTGGAACAAGGCCATCGCAAAGAGATACACGGATACTCCCGAATTTCCGGGGGACCTTCTCTCGTCATCGGTCTTTTTTAACGCCTATTTCAAGAAGGAGGAGGATTACAAGGATGATGTGCAGATGGAGCCCCTCGCATTTGCCTATCGCATGTATGTGTTCCACGACAAGATTAAGAGAATTGAATTCGAATTGGCTGAAAAGACAAAGGAACATCAGTCCTGCTGGGCAATGGTAAAGATCGGCGGGGATTGGCTTCTGGAAAACTGGTCCGAGATGGAGAAAAGGACATTCTGCAGGGAAAGGGCCTGGGAGGATCTAAAGGTCGTGGTCCTCATCTTTTCGAATTCGGACGCTGAAAAGCCGTTCAAAAACCAGGTCAGGGTAAAGACAAGGTATGAGTGCGAGCCAGCGTGGACAGGCGCCATAAGCCTGACCTGGGAGAAAAAGAAGACATTCACGACAAGCGGGACCAGGGGCAGCGCCGAAACCACCTTTGAGACAAGGGGGGAATTTACCGCAAAGGATGAGCTGAAGCTGGACGAGGAAGGATATGCCAATGTCGTGGAATCGACCATGTCCTATGATCGGCGAAATTTTAAGAAGATAGATTACAGCAGGGCATGCGGCCTTGTGTGGGAAATAGAAGAG
>JAFGIC010000283.1 GCA_016929815.1 Deltaproteobacteria bacterium | reverse complement strand
GCAGCCCGGTCAGAGACAACATAGGCCCGGAAGAGATTCAAGATGTTGCCGAGGCGCTGGAGACCATACATCAGAGGAGTGAAGGCCTCATGAAATTCGTAAGCGCTTATCGCAACATGACCATTACCCCTGCCCCCAAATTCAGGCTGCTTCCAATAGTTGAATTCTTCAAGAGGATCGAAAAGCTCATGGGCCGCAAGCTCACGGATAACGGGATCTCCTTCAAATGGTCCGTCGATCCGGAGACCCTTGAATTGACCGCCGATCCCGATCTGATGGAACAGGTCATGATCAATCTTATTTTAAACGCAATAGACGCAGTGACAGGACAGGGGAATCCGGCCATCATGCTTTCGGCCTTTATGGGCAGCGAAGGCCAGATCATATTTACAGTTGAAGACAATGGGGTGGGGATAGTTGAAGAGGCAATGGAGAAGATCTTCATTCCGTTTTTTACGACAAAAAAGAACGGGTCGGGCATAGGGCTCAGCATTTCCCGCCAGATACTCCGCCTGCATAACGCAACAATCAGGGCGCGGTCCACGCCCAACGAGGGGACAGTATTCACACTCAGATTTTCGTGATCCGGTTTCTTTATACCTGTCAATACTGTAAAGAGACCTTTGCAAAAGATTTCAAATAATAGCTGCGACAGGCGGCGGGCAGCTTTATTTGTCGCTGAAAAATTTCTTATACACGCGGTAATGGGGGGTTTCTTTATAGGAGATCCGGTCTATTGAATTCCCGTCAAAGTTGTAGATCACAGCCTTGTTGCATGACATAATTATCGGCGAATGTGTGGAGATGATGAACTGGGCTGTCCCTGCTTCGCCCATTTCAGTAATAATCTTAAGAAATTCCAGCTGACTCGCAGGCGACAGTGCCGCCTCCGGCTCATCAAGAAAATGAATGCCCTGAATCCTGAAGCGCGCCCTGAAATATGAAAGACAGGATTGCCCATGCGATTGTGTCATAAGTGATTTCCCGCCGAAATATTCCATGAGGCCGGGGCTTGATGCCTCCCATTCATCCACGAGCTGAGAAAAATGTCGGAAAAGCTCCGGTGAAAAGAATGATCCCGGCACGGTCCCGTTTCGCCACTCGATACGCAATGCGCGATCCAGCATATTTTCATAGGGGTTAGTTGTGCAGCGCTGACGGTATGTACCTTCCCACATGTAGATGTTGCACTTTCTGCACAATGCCGTGAGCAGGGTTGATTTTCCCGTTCCATTTTCCCCGGTAAAAATGGTAACCGGGGTATTAAATTCCAGGGAGACGGGCCGCTGGAATATCTCAAGATTAAAGGGGTATGCGTCCCTTGTCGGAAATCGATCTTGATCAATGGTCGCCTTCTTTAAAAACATTAAAAACTCCTGACGCCAAAATTTGTTATGGAACAAATAGCGGCATTAGTGAAAAATTACCGTTAACTTTATCATCAAATAATAATCCATGTCGAGGAGAAACAGCCGTGTCTTTAAAGAAAAAATTTATGATCGCATCCGCGGCGCTGGCTGCAATGCCGGCAGCGCTTTTCTTTTATGAGAGATGTCCTGAAAAGATATAAAGAGCACGGCATAGCTGTATCTTCGATCAAAAATCTTATCATCAAATGAATAATCCCTTTGATGACTTTAAATAAGCGCAAAAGACTCAGCCCAAATTATTTTCTCACCAATACCATTTTTTCGGGAACCTTTTCCCGACTCCGGAGTACTAATATTACGAAGAATGAAATGGAGCCCAAATGGATGATAATACAATAATAAGGCTTATCCGCGATGGAAAAACCGAGGCCTATTCCCGTCTTGTCCAGAAATATCACAGGAACCTGCTTGCATTCATTTACATGTTGGTGCGGGATCCGGATCTGACTGAAGATATCGGACAGGAGGTATTCCTCTCTGTTTATAAATCGCTGTCGAAATTCGATCCCGACATGGGTACCCCCTTTGCCGCATGGCTCTACATTATCGCACGAAATCGCTGCGTCAGTCATCTTCGGTCCAGCCGAGGCGCAAGGACCCTGATAATCGATGATTATCAACAACTTCACGGAGTTGAAGATTCTGTCGAAGAAAAGATGATCCGTCATGAAGAGTTGCAGGCCCTGGATGCCTCTCTTGAGGAATTGCCTGAACCCTTCAGGACAACGATTATAAAGAGTCTCGAAGGGGCCACATTGCATGAAATAGCCTGTGAATACGGGATACCGCTATCCACGGTGAAATCACGGTTATTCCGGGCTAAAGAGAAGATAAAACAGATGATGAATATTTATCTTGGAGGTGTCGGCCATGAACGAAGAATATAGGCCTTCAACAGATTTTGTATCAAGGGTCATGAAGAATGTTTACGAATACGAGAAGTCAAAAATTTCCTTTATCGAATGGCTCGTTATTCACCCGTCAATACGCTATTTAGTGCTGGGAATCGGGGCATTGATGGGAATATTCAAGACTGTACCTGCCTTCTAATATATCACAAGAGGAGATTGACAACATATGGAAAACGCAGGCGATGCATTGGTTCTCAATCGTACGGCAATTAAGACAAAATCAAAGATTCGTGAATATATCGAGGCAATTCTCTGGGCTTTACTGCTTGCCCTGATTATACGGGTATCCCTGCTTCAGCCATTCAGGATACCCTCCGGTTCCATGAAGGCTACGTTGCTTGTAGGCGACTATCTGCTTGTGAATAAGTTCATCTATGGCATCAGGGTTCCGTTTACAGACCTCCGATTGCCGGCCATCAGGGACCCTGAACGAGGAGATGTAATCGTCTTTAAATATCCTGAAGACCGCTCCAAGGACTATATTAAACGCGTTATCGGCTTACCGGGAGATGAAATACAAATCAAAGACAAGCAGGTATATATTAATGGAACTGTTTATAAAAACCCGCACGAGATCCATGTCGATCCAAATATTTTGCCTGAGGAATCCAGTCAGCGAGATAATTTTGGTCCGGTTCGTGTCCCCTCTGACTCCTATTTTGTGATGGGCGATAACAGAGACAGTTCCTATGACAGCCGTTATTGGGGTTTTGTAAGTAAAACCGATCTGGTGGGTATGGCGATCATAAAGTGGTGGTCATGGGACCATGGCGCCTGGCGGGTCAGATGGGATAGGGTCGGGAGGGTTATAGAATAAATAATCCCATGGAAGTTTACTTGCTGAAAGCTGACAGCTGAATGCCAACAGCTAAAAAATTAACATATCCTCGGTAACAGATCACCCGCGGGCATATCAACTATCCTGGACGAGCCTAAGCCGGTCTTTAATACCACGCGGCCCTTCTGCTGTGATGTAACCTCGCCTATCACAGCGGCATCGCCTCCGTATCTGTTTTTTCGCAGGATATCGATTATAATATCCGCGTCTTCAGGCCCTGCAATAATTACCATCTTGCCTTCATTGGCTATATAAAGAGGATCAAAGCCCAGTATCTCACACATTCCGCGCACCGCATCTCTTACGGGTATCTTGTCTTCGTATATTTGAATGCCGACTCCAGATTGAGATGCGAGTTCGATCAGGGTCGTTGCCAGCCCCCCCCTGGTAGGATCTCTAAGACAATGAATATTTGCCGACACCTTCAAGATATCCGACACAAGCCCGTTCAACGGGGCGCAATCGCTCTCAACAGGAACAGTGAATTTCAACCCCTCCCTCTGGGCCATGACGGTAATGCCGTGATCGCCTATTGTCCCTGAGATAATAACCTTGTCCCCATCCTTTGCATTGGCCCCTGATATATCAATGTCTTCGGGTATAATCCCGATGCCGCTGGTATTAATAAATATTCCATCCGCGCTTCCGTGATCAACCACCTTGGTATCGCCCGTGACAACAAACACCCCCGCCTCCTTTGCGGTCTCCGAAACGGAGGCCATTATATCCTCCAGGTCTGCAATCGGAAGGCCTTCTTCTATTATCAGGCCAAGGCTCAGGTATTTCGGCACAGCCCCGCTGGTCGAAAGGTCATTTATTGTCCCGCATACCGCCAGCCGCCCTATATCGCCGCCCGGGAAAAATACGGGCTTGATTATATAGCTGTCCGTAGTGAAGGCAATGCGGCCTTTCATCTCAAGGACAGCGCTGTCATCCAGCCTGTTCAGAATGGGATTATCCAGCCGGGGCATGAAATATTTTTCAATCAGGTCGTGGCTGAGCCTGCCTCCGCTGCCGTGGGCAAGGAGCACCTTATCGTTCATTCTCTCCTCCATAGAGATAATGGGCGGAACACGAACCCTCTGCGGATACCATGCACGGGCCCACAGGGTTGCCCGGATTGCATACATTCTTGAATAGCCTGCAGTCAGAAGGGCTTTTCACCCCTCTCAGGATTTCACCGCATATGCAACCCGGATTTTCCCTGACATCGACCCTTTCGATATCAAAGGCCTTTTCCGCATCAAGTGCACCGTACTTATCCCTCAATCTGAGACCGCTTTGATCTACAACACCTATCCCCCTCCAGTTGGAAGGAGAGACCTCGAAGACCTCGTTCATGATATCAAGCGCCTGTCTGTTGCCTTCATAGCGGACAACTCGCGGATAAGCGTTTTCGAGCATATGCCTTCCTTCTTCGACCTGTCTGATAAGCATCTCAACGGCGAGAAGGATGTCAAGCGGTTCGAATCCTGAAATAACCGCTGAGATATTATATTCATTGCCTATGAATTCATAGGGTCTTGCGCCTGTAACGGCGCTGACATGGCCGGGACAGATAATCCCGTCCAGATCAAGTTCCTGCGCCGTAAGCAATGCCCTGATTATAGGCGGGGTGAGCTTATGTAGAGACAGCACGTAGTAATTGGTCAGCCCTTCCTTAAAGGCCTGCCTGACTGAGGCGGCGACAGTAGGGGCTGTGGTTTCAAAGCCTACACCCACGAAGATGACCGATTTAGCGGGGTTCTGTCGCGCGATTTCCAGCGCGTCCTGGGTTGAATAGACGATCCTGACATCGGCGCCTTCCCCCTTTGCCTTTTGAAGGGTTGAAACGCTCCCCGGAACCCTGATCATATCGCCGAAGGTTGAAATAATGGCACCCGGTTTGCCGGCCAGAAAAACAGCCTTATCGATATCACCGACCGGCGTCACGCAGACCGGGCAACCCGGGCCTGAGAGCATCTCTATATTCGAGGGCAGAAGCTGTCTGATGCCGTGCTTCATGATGCTGACCGTATGCCCCCCGCAGAACTCCATAAACCTGGCAGGCCTTTTTGAGACAGAGGCAATCCTTTTTATCAGGTTTCTTCCGAGTTCAGTGTCACGGTATTCTTCAACGTATTTCATAAGACCCCTATTTAATGCCAGCTATCTCATTCAGCACCTCCAGTGTCTCGATGGCATCATCCTTGTCGATTACACTTATAGCGTATCCGGTATGGAGGAGGATATAGTCCCCCTCCTTCACCTCAGGGGTAAGCACAATACCGGCCCTACGCAGAACACCGCCGATCTCCACCTCGGCTGTATCTCCATCAATGGATTTTACCAATGCAGGAATTGCAAGACACATAATCCTTCCCTCTATCAGCTTTCTTAGTCTCAGGCTGCGTCTATATCATAAAAAACACTTTTATTATAACCGATACAAGGCCCAGGGCGCAAGGCGCAAGTAAATATTCCGCGTTCATATTTCATTACGCATTGCGTCCTGTGCCTTATGCATTTTTGATTGTGCAATAACCGCCTGCCCCAGTGCTATGCCGCCATCATTGGCAGGGACGTCCTTATGCATAAGGACTATCATGCCATTTTCCTCCAGCCTCCTCACCGCCAACTCAAGCAAGAGGCGGTTCTGAAATACGCCTCCGCTCAAGGCTACTTTATTAATATTGTTTTCTTTTACCAGCTGTCGGCATACATTCAAAATGACATCAGCAATAGTAGCATGAAATTTGGCTGAAATAAACGATATGCCTGCACCATTCCTTATATCATTTATTATAGCCCTGATCATGCCATCAAATGATATGACCCGAATCCCGTCCTTATCAAAAATATTATAGGGATATCTCTCACCCGTTATTATTTGGGCAACAGATTCAAGCTCAACTGCAGCCTGACCTTCGTAATCCGTCTCCCCGCAGACATCCAGCAACGCAGAAACTGCGTCAAACAGACGCCCGCAGCTTGATGTTTGTAGAATATTGAGCCCTCCCTTAATCTGCATCCCGATTATGGCTATCTCATCTTGATCTATTCTCCTCAAAAACGGCAAGCCCATATTCAAGACATCGCTACCGAAAATCTTAAAGAGATAACTCAGGGCCATACGGTAGGGCTTCAGGATGGCTGCGTCTCCGCCCGGAAGGGGCACATACTCAAAATGGGCCACGCGCCTGTAATCGGAATAATCGGCCAGGATAAACTCCCCTCCCCAGACTGCGCCGTCTTCGCCGTATCCCGTCCCATCAAAGGCCACGCCTATAACAGGCTCGCTTAAGCCATTATTATCCGCCATGCAGCTGACAATGTGCGCATGATGGTGCTGGACGGG
>JAFGIC010000282.1 GCA_016929815.1 Deltaproteobacteria bacterium | reverse complement strand
TGTTGGTCCGGACAAGGGCGGCTATTGGGAGGTGAATATAGGAGATAAGAATGAATGAGACAGGGGAAAAACGGAATATACATGCTGTAATACAATCGTTCAATAAATCAGGTCTTTCAAAGGCATGCCTGGAACTCTTTGCATGCCTCGGCTATAACACGGACCGTCAGCAGCCTTTATCCGGCTCGACCTTTAAGGAATTCAAGGATACATACATAGACGGCAACAACGGTTTTAATGAAGAAAAGGCATTGGTTAAGGAGTGGAATTATGTGGATCTCCTCTTCCAGCTCTCTGATGAAGAAATAAATTCTCAGACGAGCATCTTTGATTCAAAAAAGGTTGTCACATCCGGCGATTCAAAGATTGCCATGGAATCCTATCTCTTCTTCGCAATAGGACTATCCGGTTCCAGCTACACCCGCACAACCCTAAGTCTGATTACCCGCGAGATAAACAAGGTCTTCCCAATGCCTGTGATGGTGATCTTCAAATACGGGCAATGCATTACCCTTTCAGTCATCAACCGCAGGATCAGTAAACGCGATGAACAAAAGGATGTCCTTAAAAAGGTCACGCTCATCAAGGATATCAGCATCCGGAATCCCCACAGGGCGCACATAGAGATCCTCCATGACCTTTCATTCGCTGAACTCCTCAAAAAACACAAGTTCACGAATTTTGTTGAACTGCACGAGGCATGGCAAAAGACCCTCGATATCAAGGAACTCAATAAACGTTTCTATCAGGAACTCGCCAACTGGTACTTCTGGGCCATGGATCATGTGTCATTCCCGGATGATGTCGAAAAAAATAAATCTATTCTTAACGCCACCAGCTTGATCAGGCTTATCACACGGATAATATTTATATGGTTCATAAAGGAAAAGAGCCTCGTTCCTGAGATGCTATTTGATAAGGATGTTTTAAAGAAGACTCTAAAGGAATTCGCAAAGGATCATAAGTCCCATGATTATTATAATGCCGTCTTGCAGAATCTGTTTTTCGGCACGCTCAATCAGAAGATGGATGAACGGGGCTTTGCAAAGGAGGGTTCTTTCCAGACAAACAAGATCAATTACGGCATCAAGAACCTCTTTCGTTATAGCGATAAATTTGCTGTAAGTGAAAAAGAAGCGCTTGCACTGTTTAAAGACATACCGTTTTTAAATGGCGGCCTATTTGATTGTCTTGATAAAGAGGATGAGGCGGGGAAAGTACTCTACACGGACGGCTTTTCGCGCAATCCCAAAAAGCAGGCCGTTGTCCCTGACTTTCTATTTTTCAGTCCGGAAAAGGAATATGACCTGAATGTTGTCTATGGGACAAAGAACAAACATTACAAGATAAAAGGCCTTATTGATATCCTCTCCGGGTACAAATTTACCATTACTGAAAACACGCCTATTGAGGAGGAAATTGCCCTTGATCCGGAATTGTTGGGAAAGGTATTTGAAAACCTGCTTGCAAGCTATAACCCTGAAACACAAACCACGGCCCGAAAACAAACAGGTTCCTTTTATACGCCCCGTGAGATCGTCAATTACATGGTGGATGAATCCCTGAAGGCATATCTCAAGCAGACTCTTTCAGATAAGCTCGATGTAAAAGAGGAAGACGCGGACACCGGATTAGATATCCTCTTTTCATACACTGAGCGGGAACATTCATTCAGCCAGAAAGAAACCAATGTCCTCATCAATGCCATAGACTCATGCAAGATCCTGGACCCTGCCTGCGGGTCAGGCGCATTCCCCATGGGGATACTACACAAACTCGTTCATATCCTCCATAAGCTTGACCCCAAGAATGAGCAATGGAAGGAACGGCAGTTGCAAAAAGCAAATGTTATTGATGATCCCACCATCCGTGATCACCTGATTGCAGATATCGAATCCGCCTTTGAGAACAACGAGCTCGATTATGGCCGTAAGCTATACCTGATTGAAAACTGCATCTATGGCGTGGATATCCAACCCATTGCTGTGCAGATTGCCAAACTGAGATTTTTTATCTCCTTGATTGTAGATCAGAGGAAACAACCGGACAAAGAGAACCTCGGCATCCGTTCACTACCTAACTTGGAGACCAAATTTGTTGCAGCAAATACACTGCTAGGTTTGGAAAAACCAAAAGCACAAGGGCACTTATTTCAAAATAAAGAAATTACTGCGCTTGAAGATAAATTGAAAAATTTACGTCATCGCTATTTCGCCGCAAAGACCAGAAAAGAGAAGATGACCTACCAGAAAGAAGATAAAATCCTTAGACAAAAGATTGCCAGCCTGCTGGAGAAGGACGGTTGGGAGCATAAGACGGCAGAGCAGGTTGTCACATTTGATCCCTATGACCAGAATGCCAGCAGCTCATTTTTTGATCCCGAATGGATGTTTGGCGTTGAATGTGGTTTTGATATTGTTATCGGTAACCCACCTTATGTTAGAGCTGATTCAGGAGAAAAACATCTTAAATTAAGAAAAGAGATTATCGCCAGCAAACAATATAACACCCTTTGGGAAAAATGGGATTTATATATACCATTTATTGAACGAGGATTCCAGTTGCTCAAACCTTGCGGTGTCACAACTATGATAGTCTCTGACGCTTATTGTCATTCCAAATATGCTCAGAAATCACAAGAATGGTTTTTACAAAATAGTCTAATTTTAAAGTTGGACTTTCTTAGCAAAATTAAAGTATTTGATGCTGGCGTTCATAATATTGTCTATTTTTATCAAAAAGCTGATGGTTTAAAAAATAAACCAACTCGAATTATGCATGAGGGTGAATTTGGGAATGTTTCCTTTTTACCGACCAATGAACAATATAAATTGACTTATAGAGTTTTCTTTCCAGATGAAGGGAAGGCCAATATTGGTGGCATCTTATTAGAAGAAATTTGTTATATAACTTATGGATTAAGACCAAGTAGTGATGAACATGAAGCGAAAGGAGAGTTTGTCACTGCTGATTTAGTATCTGAAGTTATGGATGAAATCCATTGTAAACCTTATGTTGAGGGAAAACATCTTAGTAATTGGTATCGAGATACACATCTTTGGCTTGAATGGGGAACGAGTCGTGCTCCAGCACGTTTTTGCCGCCCAACATTTCCTGAATTATATTTAGTTAAAGAAAAATTGCTTGCACAAAGAAGTCCAGGTCCTGACCCTATTGTTTGTTATGATGACGAATTGCTTATTTTTACACCTGCTAGTGTTGGTTTAATACCTTGGCATAGCCTGATAGGTGTTAGGAATAATTCACTGAAAAAGGCAGCACGGTATCGAGATGAAAAGCCTTTTCGAGATGACTTGCCAAAAAGAGAAAGACTAGAAAGTTCCAGCCGTAGATTTAAAATCAAATACTTACTAGGCGTTATGAATTCATCGGTTGCGCGAGATATTTTGCGTGCTAATCGTAGGAGCAATATACATCTCTATCCTGAGGATTGGAAACAACTGCCAATACCAGATGTTCCCAGTGAACAACAACAGCCAATTGTCGATCTTGTTGATAAAATATTGAATATAAAAAAGGTCGATAAAATTGTCAACGTGTCACACTTGGAAAATGAGATTAATAATCTGGTCTATACCTTGTACAACGTCACATCGGAAAAGAATAAAATTGTTGAAGGGAGTTGAACAGAGGGGATCATAGTAATTCAGGCTCAATATATTCATATTACCAAATTACATATTTATAGAAAGGATAAAATATGGGTTTTAATCCAAAGCAAGAAAAAAACAGAGGGGGTCAGGCACTGACATTGACAATATAGCCTTTAAGGCGGAGGGGACATATATGTGGAGTAAGGAGGGGTGACCTGAACAAAGTAACCCTTGAAAATAGATGTCCCCAATTTGGATACAACTGAAAATCGAAAGTGCCGAAAACAAAATGAGTAGATATATTTGAACAAGGATTTCTTTGCATGGTTCTTGATGCTCCAAAGTGGCAATTCAGAAAGATGGGAAAGGGTGAGATGAACGTCGACCCCATTGAGGGTGAATTTTTCTCGACAGAGGCACTGGGCAGTCTCTCCGACGCACTCATCAGAGAGGCCATACAGAACTCCCTTGATGCTGCCATGCCCGACGAGAAGGTCAAGATCGCAATTAGCTTTTCAGCGAAAGATCAAAACCTTCCTGCATCCAGTACAGTGAGCTATCTCAAAGGTTTAAAGGGCCACTTGGCTGCCAAAGAAAGCGGCATTATCGAACCAGTAGATTTGGATTCGCCAATGGATTTCATGGTGATAGAAGACTTCGGGACGCGCGGTCTGGAAGGCGATATCAGAGAGGATGAGGATAAGAGAACGAGAGGCCCGAAGAATCATTTTTTCTATTTCTGGCGCAATATAGGCAGGTCCGTAGAGGGTGCGACTGCCCGCGGAAGATGGGGTCTGGGAAAGACCGTCTTTCAGGCTGCATCCAGGATCAATTCCTTTTTCGGATTAACCATTCGAAGGGGAGACAATCAGAAGCTTCTGATGGGACAGTCTGTCCTTAAGATACACAGGTGTGACGGAGCAAAACACGCCCCTTACGGTTATTATGGTGTGTTTGAAGGGGACTTCGCCCTGCCCTTTGCCGATGAAAAAATAATCGAACAATTCAGCAGTGATTTTAACCTCAGACGAGATGGAGAATCAGGACTCTCTGTTATTATCCCTTTTCCTGATGAAGATATCACGCCAGATGAGATCATGAGGGCGGTAATAAGCCAATACTTTTTCCCAATTTTATCCGGAGATCTTGTTGTCAGCATATCTGATAGGCACAATGAGAAGGTTCTTGATTCCGAGAGTATCTTCAGATTCGTGTCCATTCGTGAATTTCCCAATAAAGAAATGGCGGTTCGCAGATTAAATTTTGCAAAATGGTGTATTGATCTCCCCATTGAGAAATATACTCTTCTGAAGGAACCTGCGACAGGCAAGGCGCCTGCGTGGGATGAAAACCTCTTTGAGGCAGAGCAGCTTAATTATCTTAGGAAGAGATTTGATGATGAAGAACGCATAGCATTACGTGCACCGCTATGGGTCAGGAAAGATGGTGAGGATATCCAGCATTCTTTTTTTAAGATATTCCTGGAGAGGGACGAGGCATTGGAACGAGGTGAGGACTTTTTTATAAGGGATGGAGTTACACTCATGGGTGTTTCATCGCTCAGACAGAAAGGCGTAAGGGCCGTCGTAGCTGTATCGGACAAGCCCCTTTCAAGATTGCTGGGTGACTCGGAAAATCCTGCACATACAGAGTGGCAGGAACGATCACCAAAATTCAAGGGCCGTTATGATCATGGGGTTTCATGTCTGCGTTTTGTGAAGAGCAGTACGCGGGAGATAGTAAAACTTCTGTCACGCCCATCGGAAGAAAGGGATATTAAACTGCTCCGCAATCTCTTTTACCTTGATGTCCGGGCACATAATGAAAACACGGGTATCTCAGGAAAACCTAATGAAAAACCAGGAGATGACGGCAATGGAACAAGTGAACCCGGCTCTATGGCTGCGGATCGTTTTCTGGTTCTGCATCGAACAAAACAGGGATTTCGTTTATCGGCTCGGCCGGAGGCCAGGAAGCTCCCTAAAGAGATCGATATAGAGGTCGCCTATGACGTTAGGCAGGGCAATCCTTTCAAGCTATATAGTCATTTTGATTTTGAGCTAAATAAGCCCCCGATACGAGCCAGTGGGAAGGGTATTAAGGCATCGATTTCCAAATCAAATATAATCCATATTGTTATAGAGAGACCTGATTTTCAGCTGCTGCTTACTGGATTTGATCCGAAACGTGATCTGAAGATCAGGACCTCCACCTCCCTGGATGCTAATCTATGATAAGAAGATTCAATTATACAGGAAGGAAAAGGATACCCCGATCCAAGATATCGTTATCCTTGAATGAAGTTCCTGGAAGGAAATTGGCCTTTGATGCCTTTATTGACTTTGTAGGAATCCCTCTGCCTGCGACTGCAAAGATATATATAGAGGCCTATCGTAAGACTTATTTCAGACGGTTTCAATGCGGGACCATATCAACCCCGGCATATCAAGTAAATCAGATCCTTGAGGGACTTGATCCTGATGCGTTGGTGCTTTTCAGAGTAAAGGTTGTGGATAAAAAGGGACGTCTCCTTGCGATTGCAGATAGAATCAGGCCCCGCCGTACAGAAGAAGATCAAACGGATAGGCAATCTCTCTTGCCTGTTGAATTTATAGACCTGGGAGAATCAATATGGCATTTGGACCTGGAAGGCGACCTGCCGATCCTTCAATTGAATAAACGTATAGAGAACATAAAGGATATAGCGAGGCATGATACATTTTTTTTGACCCTTGTTTATCCGGAGGTCGTACGTCAGATCCTTTATAAGGTTGTCATAGAAGAAGACTATACCGATATGGAGGCAGAGGGTGAAGAGGAATGGATGATCGACTGGTTGAAATTTGCCGTACAAATATTGGGTAAAAATCATCTACCCCCAACCGGGAGTTCCGAATCAATTAAGCAGGAAAAACTAAAGTGGCTTGATGATGTGGTAAATGCATTTTGTGTAAACAACGCCGTACTGGAAAAATATATGAAAGAACAGAAGATCGGGGAGCCGTGATGGGAGTTTTTGTTCGTTCGCTTAATGAAAAGGGTATTCAGGGATTTAGGGACTATTTGCGTGAGATCCGAGATGGGGCCATGCCGCAGCCCCCAGCAGAGCTTCTCAGTAATTCTGTTTATTCATCGGGGATGGATGGAGACATAGAGGTTGATGATATCATTTTTAAGGACAAGCATGAGATGTCAAGATATTTTAACGGTAGGTTCTATATGCTTTCACATTCAGAAATTGATAAAAATGTAGGTCTCTGGAGCTGGCTCGCCCTTTATTATTTTGATCAGCTGTGTCCCCCTAACAATGCCGGGAAAAGATCACCTGGACAGGATTATCGCTATATCCTAGAGACGGGTTTTCGTTATTACCATCGACATCTGCTTCTCGGACCGTATAATATTTATTTGATACATGGTGACCGTGCCCCGTTATTGTTGTCAGGCCCGATTAATAAAACCAGCAGTTATTATGTGGAACTTTCGTCAAGGCAGGGC
>JAFGIC010000281.1 GCA_016929815.1 Deltaproteobacteria bacterium | reverse complement strand
CTGGCGCTTGCACTGAATCTGACACCGTCTGCTATCAGCCATGCAGTTAAGAGAGGAAGGACGTTGGCGGAGGAAAACTCATATTCAATTGATGCAAAATAATTTTCATCTTTTAACCTACGTCCCCTATTTACAGGGAGCATAATTATCTGGCCCGCAAAGCAGAGCCCCTATTTTGTTTACAGACACCTAGCCTCCTGCTTTAATCTACCTTTGAGTAAAGTAAGGGTCATCCAGCCTTTTATAGGCGGAGGTTTCGGGGGCACGAAGAATGACTCACTCGCAGGGGACTTCTGTTCAGTAATGTTTTCCAGGATGACCGGAAGGCCGGTAAAGTTTGTTTACAATATGGAGGAGGTGCTCAGGACCTGCCGCCGTCGCCATAATATGATCGTGTATAACAAGATGGGTATGAAAAAGGATGGGACCATTACAGCCATGCAGAGCCGTGTAATAGCGGACGGTGGGGCCTATACGGCAATAGGGCCTTTGACCATGTACCTCACAGGATGCATGAGCACGCTTCCTTACAAACTCCCTAATTTCAAACATGATATATATCGTATCTTTACCAATAACCCGATTTCCGCTGCAATGAGGGGGCATGGCGTTACACATACACGGTTTGCCGCAGAGATACAGATGGATATGATGGCGGAAGAACTGGGGATCGATCCTGTTGAGATAAGGCTCAGAAACGCTATTACCGCCCCACATGAGACCATAAACAAGGTCACTGTGCATTCATGCGGGCTTGTTGACGGTATAAGGACACTTTCGGAACATCCATTGTGGAAGGATAGGAGAGAGGAGAGGAAAGAGGGGAGAGAAGAGAGAAAAGAGGAAAGAGAAGAGAGGAAAGAGGGAAGGATTTCCAGAGGAGTGGGAATTTCCAGCACATCCTATCTGGGGGGCGCAAGGCAGAGGGGACACCAGTCCTGTGCCGCGGTTGTGCGCCTGTGCGAGGACGGGACAATCAATTACCTGACGGGCGCAACTGACTGCGGCCAAGGCTCGGACACTGTACTGGTGCAGATCGTGGCAGAGGAGCTGGGGATAAGAATTGAGGATGTGGATATCAAGAGGGTTGATACGGCCTATACACCCTGTGATGCCGGGAGCTACGGGAGCAGGGTCACAGTACTTGCCGGGGAGGCGGCAAGAAAGGCTGCACTGGATGTGAAAAGACAACTTGCTGCGGTTGCCTCTGCAATATGGAAGACAGGAGCTGAAGATATCATTTTTAATGACGGTCAGGTATATGTAAAGGATTCTCCTGAAAGGTCAATGTCATTTAGAAAACTCTCACAGATTGCATGTTATGAAGGTTCAGGAGCGGTAATAATAGGCAAAGGTTATTCGGGATACGGAATCGAGGAGCTTGATTTTGACAAGGGCATAGGAAATTCAGGCACATCATACAGCTTTACATCCCAACTGACCGAGGTGGATGTGGATATGGAGACAGGGTTTGTAAGGTGCGGCAAGATGGTTATCGCCCATGACTGCGGCAGGCCCCTTAATCCGGTCAATGTGGAGGCCCAGAGCCAGGGAGCGGTTATTCAAGGCATGGGCCAGTCCATTTATGAGAGATTTGTTATGTATAAGGGAAATACCCTTAATCCCAATCTAGCGGACTACAAGATGCCACTCTCAACTGATGTCCCTGAGATAGAATTCATCGATATAATAGCCGAAGATCCAAACGGCCCCTATGGAGCAAAGGAGGCATCCGAGGGCGCAATAGTGAGCGCGCCTCCTTCTATTGTCAGTGCCATACATGACGCTACGGGCATATGGTTCAAGGAGCTGCCGGTGACCCCAGAGAAGATTGTCATAGCCATCAAGGGGGAAAATAAGAAAGAGTCACTTAAATAGTGCACAATAACATGTGCATCGATGCACATGTTATTGTGCACAATCGGATATCCCTATGTAACTTTAACTTTAATGACTTTATCCTGAACTATAATAAAGCTATTATTAACAGGCCATTAGACACCCCAACCTTATAATAAACCGTGGTTTTAAATTACGGCACAGGAATTGAATCATCTTTTCTTAAGTTCATAGTCAAGCTCTTTAATATCACAAAAATAGAGAAAAAGGGAAACACGGTCAGAGCTTTGTCCGTGTCAGGGGAATGCCTTCTCGAATGTTCGTGCATCTTTATGATGATCGCTTGTCATGGGGCAATGTGACGTATAAATAACGGCAATTTGGGATGCATTTCATTCTGATCTTAAGAATCAATAATCCTTCCTTGCATTTTCCCCCGAATTTTGTAATTTAAACTGAATGATCCGTTAGTGGATGACTGAAGCCTATCGCCTTTTGTCGGATCAGGTTTATAATTGTGGCAAAGTATCTTTTTATCACAACACTTATATTGGGAGGGGAAAATGGAAAGATTAAAAAATTCTGACAGTTGGGCAGTTTTCACTTTAATATCATTAACCCTGTTGTTCGCCCTGGTTTCTTTATCGTGTGCCGCACAGGAGATTAAGGCTGCTCCTGAACAGGGGGCATTAACAGCAAATACTGCCGCTAATGCACAGGCACAGGCTGCCGATGAAGTGACATATAAAACAATCCCCATAACCATGGAGATGGAGGCTGGGGCGGCGTTGTATGAAAAATGGCCGGGCGGCGAGATGACAAGGCATACAGGCATAGGCTGGATACACCCCTTCGGCAGGGCCGAATATACGGCCGGTCTGGGATATCCCGAGGCCAAAGATTATCCTATACCCAGCTATTTCAATGATGAATGGGTGAAGGTTTATGGCGCCACCAGGCTTTTCTGTATTTATATGCTTGAGGATGGGAATATCTATGCCTATGACGGTATTGTAGGCAACATGGCGCCCCTGGATAAGGAGGCCGACGACGGTAAGATGGACTATCTCATTAATGTCATAGTCGGAGGCACAGGGGCCTATGAGGGCGCGACAGGCATGCTCCTGGGGCGAACACCCGGCAGGGGGAAAAGCGCCGAGGTCATAGAGGATTACTCGCTCCCGGTGTCGATACTAAAACTCATGGAGGGATATATAAAGATTCCGGTGAAGAAGTAGTAGGCTGGGATGCCAGTATGCTGGGAGGCTGGAAGGCAATTAAGCTTTATAGCCTCCTGGCGTCCAAGCTTTCCGGCTTTTCTACATCTTGAATCCTGGAACGTTTGAACATCAGGTCCTTGAAGTTATTGACTCCAGGGGATTTTTACTTTTTATAAGGACGTTGCATGCCGAAAAAATCATCGCATTGGCGTGTTATGTCATTCAACCTTTCATCAAGGAGCCTCCGGAGTTCCTCCATCTCAGGGGTTTTTGCGGAACGGGGCACAATGATAGGTTCCCCGTAATAATAGGAGATGCGGGCAAAGGGCTTGGGGATCATGAACCTGTCCCAGGAGTTGAACACCCAGCAGCGATCCGCGCCCCATGAGATGGGGATGATGGGCGCGCCTGTCATGCGGGATAGGATTATTGTCCCGATCTTTGTCTCCCGGGCCGGGCCTGTGGGTCCGTCAGGGATCATCCCACCGTTAGCGCCGTTTCTGATGCTCCTGACAAGGTCCTTAAGTGCGTCAACCCCTCCCCTGGTTGAAGAGCCCCTTACGTCTCTTAATCCCAGCCAGTTCACGAGCCTTGCTATGTATTCGCCGTCACGGCTTTGGCTGATCATTACTGTTATCCTGCGCCTTCGCAGTCTGTGGATCTGATAGAAAAGCCTCTGATGCCATGAGGCGTATATGACCCTGTCACCCGATATCTCAATGGCCTTTCTTTCATTTTCCGCGCCTTCCAGCCTGACTATCCTGCAGGAGATATAGAGAAGCCTTACAAAAATAGAAAAAAGAGGTATCAGAAACCAGAATAATACCGGATCATACCATTTGTGTCTGGATTTTTCTGAGTCTTTTGAGGACATGCTCCCCCTGTCTGTTTACTGAATATCAGGAATATTTAGAAATCTTTTTTCTATTCCGAATAAATCTATATTACATGAGCATATATGGCAAGAAATAAGTAATGGAATTTATCGCGTAATTTCGTAATGTTAGGGGCATTGCGCCATCGTAATACAATAAAATGAATATTTTTTAAAAAAATACTTGACTAGGGCCGTTATATTTTGGGAAATATAACGGAAAAGATGCGGCTTGGATATTGAATTGAGAATAAAGGATTTTAAATGAAAGAAAACAGTCTTGATCTGGATAAATGCCTTGAGGAGGCAAGATTGTTCCACGGAAGCCTGTGCGCAGGCGCCAGGATGGGCGTACGGATGTCCATCCTGGGTTTGAATGCCATCGGGATCAGTGATCCGAAGGGCAAGGACAGGAAAAATATCATGGTCTTTGTGGAGATGGACAGGTGCGCTGCCGACGCGATTTTGTCCGTAACAGGGTGCCGGCCCGGCAAACGGACCATGAAGATAATGGATTACGGGAAGATGGCAGCTACTTTTATAAACCTAAAGACTGGAAAGGCCGTCAGGGTAGCTGAAAGGAATAATGACGGGAATGAATTAATTACTCGAGAGATGATCCAAAATAATCCGCGCACACTTGATTATTTAAATAGAACAGATGACGAGCTGTTTGCCGTTTCAGAGGTCAAGGTGGAGATAAGCCCTGAGGATATGCCGGGGTCTCCTTTGAAGTCTGTGCCCTGCGCCATATGCGGGGAGCGGGTCCTTGACATGAGGGATGTAACGGTGGACGGAAAATATCTGTGCAGGCCGTGCGCAGAAGGGAAAAGGTATTACCAGCCTGTGAATCCATAAAAGAAAGGTGCCAAGGGTTCGAGGGTTCAAGGGGGGTCAAGGGGACAAGTAGCAAAATCTATGCACGGTATTAGGAAAAAAGAAATAACGGACATTTCAGATATCGACTGGAATGGGATTATAAAAAAGATAAGAGACAGAAGGCCAAAAAAAAATGAACCGGGCCAGTACTACTGGGACAAAAGGGCTGCCTCTTTTGTTGACCACGCGGGCAAGACGGCCTATCCTGACGCCTTTCTAAAGATAATGGAGCCGCGATCAGACTGGACTGTCATCGATATGGGATGCGGTGGCGGCACCCTGGCCCTGCCCCTGGCCGCCAGAGTAAAGAAGATAACCGCTGTGGATTATTCGGACAGGATGCTGGAGATGCTGGGGTCTGAGGCTCAAAGGCGAGGCATTAATAATATAAACACCATTAAGGCAGGCTGGGATGATGACTGGGCTGAGATGAATATAGGCCTTCATGATGTAGCCATAGCCTCCCGCTCACTTTCCGTGGACGATGTACATGGCGCCATAATGAAATTGAAAAATGTCGCCAGAAAGCGTGTTTATATCTCGACGATAGTCGGAGACGGGCCTTATGACAGGCGGATTTTCGATGCCATAGGAAGAGAACTGATCCCTTCAGTGGACTATATATATGTATATAATCTTCTTTATGAGATGGGCATCCATGCCGGTATCTCTTTTATCCCTGAAGAAAGTGCCAGGATCTTTGATGACTTCGGCAGCGCAGGGGATTATTTCAAATGGATGCTGAATGAGATGACCTTAGAGGAAGAGTATAACCTTGATCAATATCTTCGCAAAAACATGATCATAAAGGGAGGCAAATCCGTAATCGAATACAAAAAGTCCTTTAAATGGGCGGTGATATGGTGGGATCAGGAGGTGAGGGGATGAAGATTTTAATAGGATTAATCACGGCAGTATTGATTTTTGCATCCCCTGTCCATGCAAGGGAAATCACGGATATGACCGGAAAGAAGGTCTCTATCCCGGATAAGATAAACAAGGTATTCAGCGGATCGCCTGCACTGACATATATGATATATGCCATAGACCCTGATCTCCTTTCAGGACTTAATTATCGTTTGACGAGCGAGGAGAAGGAATATCTCAATATAAAGATACAGGAATTGCCCGTTCTGGGCGGATTTTACGGCCAGGGCAATATTGCAAATGTGGAGATGATCCTGAATGCATCTCCCGATATTATATTCCTGTGGGTCGATAATAAAAACGGGATAAGTAAAAATACCGAAAAGATAATGATGAAGAGTCTCCCCATACCGGCCGTGAATGTGGTGCTTGAGGATATCGATGATTACGGGGAGGCCTTTTTGTTTATGGGTGAGGTGCTCGGCAGGCAAGAGCGGGGCAGGTTGCTGAGGGATTACGCCGACGATACGCTCAGAAAGGTAAAGGAAACCCTGGAGACAATCCCTGAGGATCAAAGACCGAGGGTATATTATGCCGAGGGAAATGACGGGCTGAACACGGAATGTGACAATTCATGGCATTCCGAGATTATCAGTATTGCCGGGGCTAAGAATGTCTATCATTGCGAGTCAAGGGATTCCTATGGAATGGAGAAGATCAATATAGAGCAGGTGATGTCTTACAACCCCGATGTGATTGTTGCGCGGGAAAAGGCATTTTATG
>JAFGIC010000280.1 GCA_016929815.1 Deltaproteobacteria bacterium | reverse complement strand
CTTATCCTGAACGGCGACATTATTGACAACCATTATGCAAGGTTACAGGCGCCACACCGGAGAGTTATAGATCTTATAGGGCAGGTTTCCTGCCGTCAGAATGTCATCTGGGTTAGGGGGAATCATGATGACGGCTATATTCCGAAAGGGATGGATAAAGTGCGCTTCAAGAGCCGCCACAATATACAGCAAAGGCTCTTAATCTTTCATGGAGACAATTTTGATGAAATCATGCCCAGAAGCCTTGCGTTCATAAAGGCCTTCAAGATGATGCATGATCTGAGGGTTAAGTTAGGGGCAAAACCGGTGCATGTTGCCCAATATGCGAAGAAATGGGCGGTTTTGTATAATGTCCTTCGTAGGAATGTAATGATAAACGCGGCAAATTGTGCGGTGGAAAACGGATATGAAGCTGTTACATGCGGCCATACTCACTATGCCGAGGATACGGTTATCAAGGGCATCAGGTATATAAATACCGGGGCCTGGACCGAACTCCCCGTATTCTACCTTTTGGTAATGGACAATGCAATAATTCTGAAAAAAATAGAAGATTGATTTACAGGAAATACTCATGTCAAAACTTTCTGTCTACATCCTTGCTTATAATGAGGAGCCCAAGGTCGAGGCCGCAATTAAGAGCGTGACCTGGGCGGATGAAGTAATAGTGGTTGACTCCGGGAGCACCGACAAAACAGCGCGAATTTCAAAAAAGTTGGGTGCGAAGGTGGTGGAGGCGCCTTTTGAAGGCTTCGGGAGATTGCGTAATATGGCCATAGCGGCCTGCAAAAATGAATGGATATTCAGCCTGGATGCTGATGAACGCTGCACGCCCGGCGCTGCCGAGGAGATAAAGTCTATTATTGGTAAAGCCCATCCTTTTGATGCCTATTACGTTCCGAGGCGAAACTGGTTTATGGGAAAATGGATTCGGCACTCAGGATGGTACCCGGATTACAGACAGCCCCAGCTGTTTAAAAGAGAGACCCTTATCTTTCATGATGAAGATGAAGTCCATGAGGGTTATGAAATTATTGGAACTACAGGTTATCTGAAGAATCCTATTTGGCAGTTTCCATTTAAAAATTTCGCGCAGCTTCAAAATAAGGCTAACCGTTATTCATCCCTTGGTGCGGTAAAATTACAGAGGCGCAAAGTCAGGGGGGGAATGACAAAGGCATTATGCCATGCCGTGGGAGCCTTCCTTCGTATCTACTTCCTTGAGCGAGGTTTTCTTGACGGGTGGGCCGGATTTGTAATAGCCTTGGGTAATTTTGAAGGCACATTTTACCGGTATGCCAAGCTCACGGAGATACGGCTACGATGGGATAGACCACCCGCAGATCATAATCTCAATCTTCCTTAACATTATTGTTTATATGAATGCGAAAATAAGTTCTGATAAAATGCATCTGAAAAAAAGATTGAAGATAGCAATCCTTGTGCGCCGTTTCATAACGACAGGAGGCATGGAGCGGTATTGCGTTGAAGTGGCGCGGCGTTTGGCTTTGCAGCATGATGTCCATGTCTTTGCCCAGGAATGGTCTTGGAATGGAGATGAAAAAATCACCTTCCACGAAATCCCAAAGTTTTTTGAAAGGCCCAGTTTTTTGAACCTGCTTCTCTTTTCCTATTTCACACGAAAATACATAGATGAGTCCTTTGACATTATCCACTCCCATGAGAGGGTCACATATTTTGATACATTAACGGTACATTGTCCCTGTTTTCGGACGTATATAACCGAACAGAAGGGATGGTTGAAAAGGGTAATTATCTGGTTTTCAATAGCCCTGAGCCCCAGAAAAATGGCCTATTTATGGCTTGAAAAAAAACAGTGTACTTACATGAAGAATAGATTATTGATCGCGGTTTCGAATAAGGTAAAGAAAAATGTTCAAGTCAATTATCTTCTTCCGGATGATTATTTCGGGTTGGCCTACCCGGGGGTCGATAGCGGCATGATTAAAAAAGAGAGTGATGACAAGAACCGTGAGAATACGCGGTCCAAGCTGGGAATCAGTAAAAGCGACCTGGTCATCTTATTTGTGGGGACAGAATTCAGGAGAAAAGGACTTGACCCGCTATTAAAGGGATTTGCCCTGATTACCCGCACCCGCCCCGACATGAGGCTCGTGGTTGCCGGAGGAGGCGAGCAAAAGAGATACGTAAGACTTGCTGGAGAGCTCGGCATTGAAGATTATGTCCTTTTTCTTGGACTTGTGAATGATATAGAAAACCTATATGGGATGTCCGATATCTTTATCCTGCCCACGCTGTTGGATCCTGCCGGCATGGCCCCCATTGAGGCAATGGCAGCAGGTGTTCCTACCATAATAAGCAGTGCGAAATATGCGGGCAGTGCTGAAAATATAAAAAATGAAGAGGCCTTGATATTGGAAAACCCCGACAACCCGCAAGAGATCGCCGATTCCTTAGCCATGTTAATGGAAGAAAACTTTAGGATGAATTTAGGGCTAAAGGGCCGTCAATTAGCGGAACGCTTGACATGGGAAAAAACCACCGAAGATACAATGGCCGTCTACCACCGGATATTAAAACTCAAATCATCAGATGATATTATCTTATGAGGATAGACGTAGCTTGATTAAGATGGTATAATTGTCCGCTGTTATTGATACTTTTTTAACTGAAAAAGCTTTCTGTTCTGAGCAACCGAGATATAGTAAAATTTATCCTGAGGGATGTAGATATAAGGGACATCTGTCTCCCTGCGGAACAGAAAATGGGAAAGGATCATACGGTTTGCGGCCCTGTGACCTACAATCATTATATTCTTGGCGGTATTACTTAGATACAGGACCTTGTTAATGCCTCGATCGATTCTCTGCTTCATGGTCACATAGCCTTCGCCTTCAGGGTATGTATAATGGTACTTATCCATTTTCCTGGCCGAGTATATTTCAGGGAATTTCTTCCTGATCTCCTCGTAACTCATACACTCACATATGCCGCTGTCAATCTCATTAAATTCCTGCAAGGGGATGATTGTGCATTTTTTCTGCAACTTCCTTATGGGTTCAGCCGTTTGAATCGTTCTTCTCTTTTTGCTGGTGAAGATCAATGGTATCTCTTTTTTCCTGAAATATTCTGATAGGGCCCTGGCCTGCAACCGGCCGTTTTGAGTTAAGGCAGGGTCACCGCCTATCCTGTTTTCGAGATTGAAGAAAGTCTCTCCATGGCGGATAAGGTAGAGGTGCTTCAGCGCGTCGGTAACCAGAAAATCCCTTACCTGATCATAATAGGGGATATTGTCTTTGATCTCTTCATGAATGACCTTTTTATTCAATGAATCCAGCTTTATTAAATTGTTTTCTCCTTCTAACG
>JAFGIC010000279.1 GCA_016929815.1 Deltaproteobacteria bacterium | reverse complement strand
TATAATCTGTTTGATTACGCTGGCGCGCCTGACGCAGACAGAATTATAGTTTCAATGGCCTCAAGCTGCGACGTTATTGAGGAGACGGTCAATTATCTTAACAGACAGGGTGAGAAGGTCGGCCTTGTCAAGGTTCGCCTTTACCTTCCCTTTTCCAGGGAGCATTTCCTGAGGGCATTGCCGTCCACGGTTAAAAAGATCGCCGTACTTGACAGGATAAAGGCGCCCGGCTCACTCGGAGAGCCCCTGTACCAGGATATATGCACTATTTTTCAGGAAAGACAGGAAAAACTCCTGATCGTCGGGGGTAGATACGGCCTCGGCAGCAAGGATTTCACGCCGGTCATGGTCAAGGCCGTGTTTGACAATCTTAAATCAGTCGCTCCCAAAAACCACTTTACAGTAGGAATTGATGACGATCTCTCACACACATCCCTTGAACTCGGAAAGGATATTGATCCGTCCCTTGAAGGAACGGTGAGGTGCAAGTTCTGGGGTCTGGGCGCGGACGGGACTGTCGGCTCCAATAAGAATGCGATAAAGATCATCGGTGAGTCCACAAACATGTACGCGCAGGCATATTTCGCCTATGACGCCAAAAAATCAGGCGGGAGCACCGTATCCCACCTCAGATTCTCACCCCATCGCATACAGTCGCCCTACCAGTTGACTCAGGCTGACTTCATAGCCTGCCATAATCCCGCTTATGTGGATCAGTTCGATCTCCTGGACGGCATTGTTGAAGGAGGCTCATTCCTCCTTAACTCCCCCTGGAGCCAGGAAGAGATGGAGCACAGGCTGCCGGCTCCCCTGAAAAGGATAATCGCAAATAAAAAGCTGAACTTTTACAACATAGATGCAGTAAAAATCGCAACGGATCTGGGGCTGGGCGGCCGTATCAATATGATAATGCAGGCCTGCTTTTTCCAGATCGCCAATGTCATCCCCCCGGAGCAGGCCTTCAACTATATGAAGGACGCTATAAAAAAGACCTACGGCAAAAAGGGTGAAAAGGTTGTAAAGATGAACACGGATGCCGTGGACCTGGCAGTAGGCAAAATGGTCAAGATTGATATTCCTGAGTCCTGGGCAACCGCAGGCCAGGAACAGTATATAACCAAGGATGAGCCTGAGTTCATAAGGGATGTAATGAGGCCTATGCTGGCAATGAAGGGTGACAAACTGCCTGTCAGCGCCTTCAGCCCCGACGGTATATTCCCTACCTCTACCACCAAATACGAGAAGCGGGGTGTGGCCATCAATGTACCCGAATGGATCCCTGAGAACTGCATCCAATGCAATCAGTGCTCTTTTGTATGTCCCCATGCCGTTATTAGGCCGGTGCTGGCTGATGCGGAGGCGCTCAAGGACGCGCCAAAGACCTTTGTCACCGTTGATGCCAAAGGCAAAGAGCTTAAGGGTCTATATTATCGCATTCAGATAAGCCCTCTTGACTGCACAGGATGCGGCAACTGCGCCCAGGTATGTCCTGCCAAGGATAAGGCCCTTGTCATGAAGCCCTTTGAGACGCAGAAAGAGGCGCAGGTCCCGAACCATATATTCTCAACAGAGCTGCCCGTCAGGGATGACCTTATGCCTGCGACATCCGTTAAAGGAAGCCAATTCAGGCAGCCGCTCTTTGAATTCTCAGGCGCATGCCCGGGATGCGGCGAGACGCCTTATATCAAGGTCATTACACAGCTGTTCGGTGATCGCATGATAATCGGCAATGCAACCGGCTGCTCATCTATCTATGGCGGATCAGCGCCCAGCTGCCCCTATACGGTGAATAAAGACGGTCACGGACCGGCCTGGGCAAACTCACTGTTTGAGGATATAGCAGAGTTCGGATTCGGAATTGAAATGGGAGTATCACAAAGACGCAATAAGCTTGCCGACCTTATACGCGAGGCCATAAAGGGCGATATATCGGAGGACCTTAAAAAAGCACTTCAGGACTGGCTGGATAACATGTTTGAAGGAGATAAGTCAAAGGAATGCGGACGCCGCATCATTCAGCTTATCGAGATCGAGGTAACAGACCTAAAACGCCCCTTCAACCCCCTTCTCATGGACATCTTGGACAGGAGCAATTACCTAACCAAGAAATCCATATGGATATTCGGCGGCGACGGGTGGGCCTATGATATCGGATATGGCGGTCTTGACCATGTAATAGCGATGGGAGAAGACGTCAACATCCTTGTCCTGGATACGGAGGTGTATTCCAACACAGGAGGACAGTCATCCAAATCCACACCCACAGGCGCCGTCGCCAAGTTCGCGGCAAGCGGCAAGCCGACAAAGAAAAAGGACCTGGGAAGGATGGCAATGACCTACGGGTACGTCTATGTCGCCTCCGTTGCCATGGGTGCCAACAAGAACCAATTCATGAAGGCTATTGTCGAGGCGGAAGCCTACAAGGGACCCTCGCTTATAATCGCATACGCCCCGTGTATAAATCACGGGATTAATATGGGATTCAGCCAGGAAGAAGAAAAGAAGGCCGTTGAAACCGGTTACTGGCCGCTTTACAGATTTAATCCGATGCTCAAGGCGGAAGGCAAGAATCCCTTTATCCTTGAATCCAAAGAGCCCGCAGGAGACTTCCAGAAATTCCTGATGGGCGAGGTACGTTATTCAAGCCTGACAAGAACATTCCCGAAGAGCGCAGAAACACTCTTTAAAAAGGCTGAAAAGGATATGCGGGAAAGGTATGAGACCTATAAGCAGATGGCGGCAGGACAGCAGGAGGCTGCCGAGCAGGAAGAATAATAAAAAGCAGTAAGCAATCAGCGATCAGCGATTTTCTCTCTGCTGAAAGCTGATTGCTGATATCTGTTTATTATTATCTGCTGTTTTCTGTCTTCTATTTTCTATTTACTATTTACTATTTACTGTTTTCTATATTCTGTTTTCTGTATTCTGTTTTCTTTATTCTGTTTTTTTAAAACATATTGATTGACAACATTATTATTAGTTGTTAAAAGTTTCAGATCCATTGCGCCCGTAGCTCAGCCGGATAGAGCGCCGGGCTTCGAACCCGTAGGCCGCAGGTTCGAATCCTGCCGGGCGCGCTCTGAAGAGTTGGAAAAATCCATTTAGATCAATCGTCTGAATGCTATAGCTGACAGCTGAATGCTAAAAATGATTGGGCCTGTAGCTCAGTTGGTAGAGCAGTTGACTCTTAATCAATTGGCCGACAGTTCGAGTCTGTCCAGGCCCACCACTAAAATATAAAGAATATCGGATACTTATAAGGGCTTAATCAAAATGACAGTTAAGCCCTTTTTTATTATGCTGGCCTGCTGTACACGTTTTGTACACGGTTTTATAAAATACCCCTAAGTCAAGAAAAAACAACCTCGCACCTGTGGGTAATACTCTCGTCATTGTGACTATAGTTTTTCCCGGACATAACCTCTCCTCACCAGTGAGATATCTGCTTATTGATGCTGTCAAGAACTTCTAAAACAAGTTCCTTGAAAATCTTTTTTATGGGGATGAGAAATCAAGATTTGAATATTGGAGGGATAAAAAGGCTTTGGGAAGGCGCGCCGAGCCTTCGTTCCGATACCATCGGAACCGGAACCCCTGGCGCATTCTAGGGCCAAAGCGATAAAAGATCAAAGCTGCCAAATAATTTTAATTAACGTTGATAAGTACCAAGGGACTGTTCAATTATTAAATCTCCGAAGCGGATTATCCAACATCGTTGGAATTAACTTCAATAAACCTTTCAATCGGCGCACCAAGTAGCGTTGAAAGCTTCCTGGCCATTTTAAGACTTATCGCCCTGCGTCCATGCTCCATATTGGATATATGTTGACGGGGAATACCTCCAAGTGCCTCCCCTAATTGAACCTGCATTAATCCCTTATTTTCTCGATAGACCCGCAAGTATTTTCCGGGTGTCATCTTCCCATTGATATTTTTATGCCAGGGGGAATCAAAGACAGTAACAAGCTCATCTCCGTCATCTGATACAAGTTATCCTTTTGCTCTATATTATCGATTTTTTAAGTATTGCTTCAAATCACGATAGTAGTTTTCATGTGGTCCAAGCATAATAAGCTCTAAGTCCTTTTCGACTTTACGATATGCGAGCAGATACTGTGTTGTTCTGATTTTAAACTTGTAAACGAACACACCTCGTAGGTCACCTTTCTTTTCTTCCCCAATAGCGGAATCTTCCACTATCTTACGTATTGCGCTATCCAAAATGTCCTTTTCAGGCTTGGACATTTTTTTGACTTTTTTTTCAAATGACCTCGATTGGTATATTTTCATAGCTTGCTATCCAAACTTATATTCGGTTTTTTCATTTTCATCCAGTTCATCCAATCCAATGAGTATCTCCTTTATAAGGGAATATGGCAGATCAGGATTTTCCTCTGCACATTTGCCCATACGAGCCCAGTGTTCAATTTGACCGGCTAAAGACCTATGATCAATTCTTCCAAATCTCTTTGCTTCATCTACAAGTTTTTCGGAAATTCTTACTGCTGTGGCCATGATAGCTCCTCCAAGTAAAATTGTTGCAATATGATAGTTTTATATAACATATTGCAACATTTTGCAACTATTGATTGCCATCACTGTTAAGGATAACGGCCTGTGTCAGCGGACAGTCTTTTGTTCCGCTGGACGCAGATGTTAAGTCCTTTCTATATCGAACTGGTATTGTCGCTTTCTTCTACCACTTTCACCTTTTGAAAGACATGGTATCTTTCATTTATTGACAACAGTAAACAAATTGTTTATAAATATTATTATGATTAAAACATTCGCGGATACTGAGACAGAACGCTTTTTCGCTACTGGAAAAATTAGGCGATTTCCGCCGGACGTTCAGAAACGTGCGGCAATGCGCCTGAATCAACTTGATTCTGCAACCGTTCTTGATGATCTTCGTATGCCTCCATCGAATCATTTGGAATCTTTACGGGGAGACAGAACAGGCCGATATAGTATCCGAATAAACGATCTATGGCGTTTGTGTTTTCGGTTTGAAAACGGGAATGCTTACGGCGTCGAGATTATTGACTATCATTAAGGAGATAATACTATGATTCAAAAAGGTTTGCCCCCTATACACCCAGGCGAATATTTAAAAGAGATTCTTGAGGATTTGAATATTTCACAGGCGGATTTTGCCCGAACAACCGGACTTTCAACTATGAGGATTTCCCATGTCATCAGGGGAAAACGGCCCGTTACTGCTGAAATGGCCTTGATATTCGGCAAGGCATTCGGACAGGCCCCACAATATTGGCTTAATCTGCAGGCGGCCTATGACCTTAAGACCGCTGAACAATCTATCGGCCCCAGGCTTATGAAGATTCAATCTGTTGCCCATGCTTAGAGTCTGTCTATCTCTTAAGGTTGAAAACCTTTGACTTCTTCTGTTTTTTCAAATGCTTTTCAAAGGTGGTAACTGCCGCTTTCAAGGTATGCCTGTCCTTTCAGTATCAAGCAACTTTGACAATCCCCTGTTTACCTTTTCTGTTTTCCACCCCTTAGATTTCCACCCTAAACCCTCATCTTTTCGCTTGCCATCGATATAATAATAAATTAAAAAATATTTATCAGGTTTAACCCTGTTTTTCTTTTTGGGTTCAC
>JAFGIC010000037.1 GCA_016929815.1 Deltaproteobacteria bacterium | reverse complement strand
TCTGTGGCCTGTCCTCCGTCACAGTGACACATACCGGGAATAAAAAATAACCTGACCGAATCTCTGACAGACTCTCCATTTACTCTTATCACTTCATCATACCAGTCCGCAAGCACACTTGACGCCATGCCCTGATCGGAAAGCCCATTATAGACTATCATTTTTCCATGACGCGCGAATGTCTCCAGAAAGGTGGAATCAGCATCACTCATGGCCCCTGTATGACGTGTACGTTCCACATCCCTGTCAAAATCAAAATCCAGTGGATCAAGGCCTGGTTCAGGCGGCGTCAATTGATAATATTTCATGTTGTTTAATCCCAGTGTCGCGTCGGCAGCATCCCATTCTCCTGTTCCGGATGAGCCAAAGTGCATGGCGCGCCAGATGGGATCGGCAATGCCTGTATCATAGTTGAAGGCGCCATAAAGAGGTTCGCCTTTGCTTGTTCGCGGGCCGGAGTGGATATCGCGCAAGGCCTCTACCTGCGCCTTAGAAAGACACCTATCTGTTTTTTCTCCTTTACAGGTTAAAACACCGGGGTCATAATCACAAGCCTGCCAGTCATTAATTATACCATCAGCAAGCCCATCCAGCGCGTCGCAATGGTTGAGAACACTATCAGCCACCAGTCGTAAATCTTCATCAGAAAAAGACTTCGAAATAACAGGACGCCCATTGGCATCCTTTGGCGCGATGCGTGCCGCTACCTTAAGGTTCCACATCTGATCCACTGCTATCCGGGAGAATTTTATGGAAGGGTCGCCTGCTACAATACCGTCAAAATAGAGCGGGAAACGCTGGGATGCCATCAATCCCTGTCTACCCCCATTGGAACATCCCAGCAGGTATGAATAGGAGGGCGCACTGCCGTAATATTTTTGGACCAGTTCTTTGGCCTTTGGTGTAACTGTTCCCAGTGCGTTATATGCGTAGTCTATGCGAGACTGCTGGTCAAGGCCAAAGGAGCCATCCATCCAGTCACTTCGGTGCCCGCCGTCTGTTGAAACTACGGCAAAACCTCTTGCAAGGGCCGAAGGCCTGACTGAACCGAAAATATCACCCAGTGCCGGAGCAAGTCTTCCATCAAGCCCTCCTCCTCCGTGAAAGACAAACCGGCCATTCCATTTTGTTGGCATTCGAAGATCAAACCCGAGCCCGAACCTGCGACCGCCCTGACCGATCCGGGGATTAATCATGCCCTGAATAAGGCAATGTTCAGGAAGCGGTTCACCGCTTTCATCCGCAACATCGCTTCCATCAGGAGCAGGCACCGGACCGGCAGGGACTATCTCTGCCTTTTCAATAACAAGATCCGGCGTTGCAAGATCAGCTATAGCGGTGCAGCGTGAGGTATTGGCATTAATATCCGCCCCGAATACCACGGTAACCGGGAGAAAAAGTGAGGGCAATAAATAAAGGAATGCCGGTATGACGGCTTTGAATATGATATTATGGGAAAAAAATGGTTTAAAAGACATATGAAAAACCCTCCTTTTCGGGAAAACCTATTTCATTCACCTTTTATAATGATCTATTCGAAGAGGAAACAGTTTAAAATACGAACGGTATTGATAACGTACTTTTATCATGCTGTCAAATATAAAAGGCAGGTTTTAAAGGTCCGGGCATACCCAATATTGTCTTGACACATATGGCTTATAAGCCTATCCTCGGTCACTGTGAAATAAGGATCAGGCTCTCTCCTGTATAGTAAATGATCATTTACATTCAGCTAATTGTTCATGGCCTGTTGAGATGAAACAAGAACATTTGATTTACATCTCTGTTCATATGCACCCTGAACAAATACCGGCTGCTTCGCTGAAAAGGGATCACAATGGACAAAGAGATTAAGGATATTATAAATGTAATGGAAAAACTTGATGCTATTCTATTTTCAAAATTCCAGCGAATCGGAAAACGTCTCAGCATGAAGGATCCTTTCAGTGAACTGACAAATACACAACTACAGGCGGTATTTAAAATAAGCAAGATTTGTCCCTGTACCTTATCTGATGTGGCAAAAACCCTCAGGATTTCAAAGTCATCGGCATCAACATTGGTTGAAAGGATGGTTATAAAAGGCGTGCTTGAGAGAAAGCAGGATCCGGACAACAGACGGCGCGTCCTGATCACTGTGACACGACAGGTCAACAGATTTCAGAAGACTATTGACGAAGAACTAATAAAGGAACTGAAAAAAATAGCCACCGAAATGTTGCCGGAAGATTTTAATAAATGGGTCGAGGCTAACAAGGCCATTGATTCGGCAATAGATAATATCTATGAATCATGATTTTTTTCATATGCTCTACGCGGATGAAAGGGGAAAGGTCTATGACCACCCATATTACCGCATGGCGGGATTTTCAGGCAATTATCCGGCAAAAATAAATGCCCGTGATCTTATCAGACTGCCCGGGTTCAGCAAGCTTTTTTACATTCCGGACTGCCCTCCGATAGGAATTGATCCCGCAACAGGAAAGCCTGAGGTAGTGGAACTGGTAAAGGTCGGCGGCCGAATTCAAAAATGCTTTGCAGTGGCCGCATTTCTTGAGCCGGGTTTTGTGCGCAGTCATCTTCCCGCGGTCGATTACAGCAGAAAGACATACGTCCTTCCTATGTGGGGATACACAGCGGTCGGATTCAGGGACAATGAATACTATACGACAGGATTCAGGATTGAATACAACCGGACGTGGGACCCGAAAAACTATGATGATACCAACCTCCTCAAATGCATTGAAAGATATAAAAAGGATATTGGACGCGGCCCCCTTGTGGAACACCTCACAAACTGTGCTGCCAACAACCACTGCTTTGCTGCCAAAAACCTCTTCTTTAGAAGATGGGAGGCTCCGATACCGGTCAGCCGGTATTGTAATGCCAGGTGCCTCGGCTGTATCAGCCTGCAGCCCGATGACGCCTGCCGTGAATCCCAGGAGAGGATTTCATTCAGGCCGGGACTG